>CAIYNH010000398.1 GCA_903927495.1 uncultured beta proteobacterium | reverse complement strand
CTGGCCCCGCTCATGGCCATACCGGTGGCTGCTGTACCAGACACCGTGAGTAAGGAATCGCTGCTGCCACCGCAACCGAGCAGCACCACAGAGCCGATGACTGCTGCGCAAAGTGCGGGCATGAACCCATGAGTGGGGCGAATAGGTAGTCGTAGCTTCATGGTGTCCTTTCAAGATGGGAAGATCCGTAGCTTAGGTTGCCAATATGAAACATTAATGACAACTGGAATCACTAGAAAAAACCCGCCTCAGAGAGTGCCGCAAAGCAATTTCTGATGGCGGGCAAAGAAAAAAGGATCCCCATCCTTTTCGTAATAAGCACTTGAGCCCAAAAAAATCCACAGACTCAAAACCTGAAATTTGGCGTTGGTAGCATCACGCAGGTTCACTGATGCTCTCCTTGACCGAAGTGTTCGTCCAGTCACCAACATGACGTTACTTTAGTGCTTGGATATGTCAATTTGATGAAGTCGAGAGTCAACTTCCATATTGGAATCTCCGACGTGCCTCAAACGCAAAAATTGACGAAAGCAAACCTTTGTCTAGATGAAACTTTATTGCCTGTCACAGGCTTGTCACGGAAAGTGTCAATACTTGACCGATTGATGAAGTCTGTGCCCTGATTGTGCGTAGGCATTTTTTACAACTGAAATAACTTTGGAAATTCCAGAATGCGATTCAAGCCTTCCTCACTCAGCATAGCTATTTTTGCTTGCACCTTTGCTACCAACTGCGCAGCGCAGACGATCTTTCCTCTGACCCGCGCTGACATCCTGGCAGGCTCGCGTTTTGACTTCAAAGTTGAGTTTGACGGCGTGGTAGATGTGTCCCAAATCAAGGTCACGATCAATGCTCAGGACTACAAACAAACGCTGGGAAAGTCAGCAGAACTGATTGCCAAGGAAGACGGTAAAGAGGTTTCGAGCCTGTTGCTGCGCGATGCCAGCATTGGCAAACCTGGTAACTATGTAGTGACAGCCACCGATGGCAAGAGCACACAAACAGTGAACTGGACGGTGTATGGCACGCCCGCCAAAAAGACGGCTAAAAACGTTATCTTGTTTGTCGGAGATGGGTTTTCGATTGGCCACCGTACGGCCATGCGCATCCTCTCCAAGGGTATTGAAGGTGGCAAATTCACATCCAAACTGGCGATTGACGATATGCCCAATATGGCCCTGCTCAGCACCCAGGGCACAGACTCGATCATCACCGACTCCGCCAACGCGGCACACGCCTACACCACCGGGCACAAGTCGTGCGTGAACGCCTTGGGTGTTTATTGCTCCCGGGCTGCAGGCTCTCTGGATCACCCCAGGGTTGATACCCTTACCGACCTGGCCAAGCGCCACGGCATGGCTGTCGGTGCAGTGACCAATTCCGAGATCGAAGATGCCACACCCGCGGCCATGGTCGCCCACACCCGGCGCCGCTCGGACTTCAACGACATCGTCGAGATGTTTTATGCCAGCAAAATCGACGTGATCATGGGCGGGGGCTCACCCAACTTTTTGCCCAAATCAACACCCGGCTCCAAGCGCAAGGACGATATCGATTACATCGAGCGTTTCAAGCAGGCTGACTACAAACTCGCTACCACCAAAACCGAGATGCAAGCCGCGGCTGCCGACAGCAAAACCACGAAATTGCTGGGGCTGTACAACACTGGCAACGTCGATGGTGCGTTAGATTTGAAGTTCCTTAAAAAAGGCTCGGTATCAAAATTTCCAGATCAACCCGATGTACCTGAGAGCATGAACGCGGCCTTGCAGATTTTGTCGCGCAACAAAAACGGCTTTGTGCTGATGGTGGAGAGTGCGCGTATCGACAAATACTCACACTCGCTCGACGCTGAACGCGCCATCTATGATGCCATCATGTTCGACAACGCGGTCAAACAAGCCAAACTATGGGCCAAAGCACATGGCGACAACACCCTGATTCTGGTCACTGCCGACCACAGCCATGCCGTCAGCGTTGTGGGTACGGTTGACGATGCAAAACCTGGCACTGACATGCGCAACAAAGTGGGTACCTACAACGAAGCCGGTTTTCCCAACTACCCGGCACCCGATGCCGATGGCTATCCCAACAAAGTTGACGTATCACGCCGCCTGCGCCTGGTGTTTGGTTCATATCCAGACCACTATGACACTTTTGCACCGCACCTGGACGGTGAGTTTGTACCGGCCATCCGCAACGCTGAAGGCGTGATGGTGGCCAACGAAAAATACAAAGATGAAGCCGGCGCTGTGCTGCGGGTGGGCAACCTGCCCAACAAAGGTTCAGGCGCAGCCAACAGCGGTGTGCATACCGGTGACGACGTGGTGCTGACTGCCATGGGGCCAGGTGCTGCCAAGGTCCATGGCCAGATGGAAAACACTGAGGTGTTCCGGGTCATCGCCGAAGCGCTGGCGCTAGCACCTCAGCCGAATGTGGTCGCAGCCAAAGCCCCAAAGAAGTAATGCTGTCACTGCATCAAACGCCCGGCGCAGTTTTGCGTCGGGCGTTTTTACTTTTGCCATTAGTGGCTGTAGCACCCGTCGTACAAGCATCAGACGCTATCAGTTTTGATAATCTACTGACGTTTGACTCGTTGTACAAATCGGTTGGCGTGCTGGGTATGGTGTATTCGGATCAGGCCAAGGCTCTGAAAAGCAAGACAGTGCGAATGCGTGGTTTCATGGCACCCCCACTAAAACCAGAGAGCAAATTTTTTGTCTTGACGCGCGAACCCGTGGCGGTGTGCCCGTTTTGTGCATCAGATGCCCAGTGGCCGGTGGACATTGTGGTGATCTACCTGCGTGACACGCTGGCTCCAGTGAATTTTTCGCGCCGCATTGAAGTGACGGGTACCCTGGAGATGGGTTCCTGGACTGACCCACAATCAGGCTTTGTCAGCCAGGTGCGTGTGGTTGAAGCCAAGGTTTCCAAGCTGTGAGTGCTGGCGCGCCACTTCAAGTGCAGGACTTGCGATTTCGTTTTGCAGGACAGCCCCTCGATCTGCTGACGGTGCCTGCGCTGCAATTGACAGCCGGCCAAAGCCTGGGTCTGCGGGGAATCTCCGGTGCCGGTAAAACCACACTCTTTCATTGCCTGGCTGGCATCTCAGCGCCCACAGCCGGTCGTGTGCTCTGGGGTGATACCGATATCTGTCAGCTTAAGCCCGAGGCGCTGGCAAGCTGGCGGCGTGAACATTTGGGCCTGGTCTTTCAGGATTTTCATTTGATTGACGGCCTGACTGCGCTGGACAACGTGTTACTGCCAGCCTATTTCGGCTATTGGCGCTTGCCTGCCAAAGTAACAGCTCGGGCGCATGAGTTGCTGGCTGCCGTGGGCATGGATGCGCCGCATCGACTCTCGGCCCTGCTGTCTCGCGGGGAGCGCCAACGGGTGGCATTTGCCCGGGCGCTGTTGCTCAATCCAGCCATCGTCATGGCCGACGAGCCCACAGCCAGTCTGGACCCGGCGCATCGTACTCAGTTGGGTGAACTGCTGGTGGCCTTGACGCGCTCGCAAGGGGCCACGCTGATTGTGATCTCACACGAGCAGGAGTTGCTTGTCCGCATGGATCGCTGCATGACTTTGCAAAGTGGCCGCTTGCATGAAGCACCCGTTTACAACCTGAGTCCATCCCCATGATCTGCTTCAACCCGTTTCCTGTGGTGCGCGCTGATTTTCGGCGCAACCTGCTGCTGGTCTGGGTTACGGTGCTGTTGGTGGCGCTGTCGGTGGCCACTGGCATTGCGGTGATTTCACAAGAACGGTCCTTGCGCTTGGGGAGCGCGCGTGCCGCCGATGACTTTGATTTACTGGTTGGCGCACCGGGTAGTACGACCCAACTGGTGCTGACTTCAGTCTATCTGCGGCCTCAGTCAGTTCCTTTGCTGGAAGGTGAAACATGGCTAAAAGTGGCTGCTAGCGAAGGGGTCAAATACGCCGCGCCGATTGCCTTTGGCGACAACTGGCAGGGTCATCCCATCGTTGGCTCCATTGCCGACTTTGCCAATCGCGGCAACACGCTGCAGCCAACACTGGGCCGCATTTTTGCACGGCGTGGTGAGGCCGTGGTGGGAGCTAACGTGCCATTGGCGGTAGGTGCCACATTCAGCCCGGCGCATGGCCTGCATCATGCTCCGGATGACGACGACGGCCACGCTGACACGGCGCACGCCGTTACCCGTTACACCGTGGTGGGTCGCTTGCCGGCCAGACTCAACGTGTGGGACAGCGCCATTTTGGTGCCGGTAGAAGATGTCTGGCAAGTGCATGGTCTGGCGCTGGAACATGGCGCTGCGGGAGGTCGTCACATCGGCCCACCCTGGGATGCCAAAACCGTCGCTGGCATACCCGCGCTAGCAGTCAAACCAGATTCGGTGGCTGACGCCTATCGCTTGCGTGGACAGTTCCTCAATGCCCGCAGTGTGGCGCTTTTTCCGGCCGAAGTGCTCAATGATTTGTACCTGACGCTGGGCAATGTGCGCGACCTGATGTCCCTTTTGGCCATCACAACTCAGGTGCTGGTGGTGCTTGCCGTACTGATGGCTTTGCTGGTCGGGTTTTTGGCTCGGCGCAGACAGTTTGCGGTGTTGCGCGCCATGGGTGCCGGACGGGCTTATGTTTTCAGTGTGGTCTGGATTGAGGTCACGCTGTTGATCTCCTTGGGCGCTGTAATTGGAGCCTTATTGGGCTGGGGTGGCTCCATGGCTTTGTCACATTGGCTGCAGTTGCAGCTTGGGTTTGACATGCCGGTGCGCTTGGGTTTATCCGAAGGAATTTTGGTGGGTGCACTGGTGATTTCGGGGGCCTTGATCGGCTTGCTACCGGCCTGGTTGACCTTCAGACGCAGCATTGCTGAAGGTTTGGTTTCAGGCTAGTTCAGGACTACTTTAAAGTGAAAGCTGTTGCCCGTGATGAGCGATTTCCAAGCAAGAAGTCAGTGCTTCGACTCAATAAACGTGTTCGCTGCAAAGCATAAAACTCAAGAACTCCCCAGACCAGGCAAGCCAGAATGACCATTGTGCGAAAAAATGCAGATCTAAAAACCATGGTGGCAATGCTCCGTGAATCAGCGATAGTGGCAGCCACGATATCCGTAGAAAATGACATCTTGATGTCAGCGCGCCAGAATCTTGAGTTTCCTTCGTTGGATCGGCTGCTGTGACCAACACCAAACTACCTGAACTGATCGCACTTGAGCGCATCATCGAGCTGGGTGCCGGCTGGCTGGACGCGCGTGTTGCATGCGAGGTCAGTGTGCCACATGGTGGCACCTACCCGGTGTATGTCATCACACTGGGCAACCCTTCGCCAGACGTTCCTGCGGTAGGCTATTTCGGTGGTGTTCATGGGCTGGAGCGTATTGGTGCCGGCGTGGTGATTGCCTATCTGCAAAGTCTGGTGATGCGTTTGCAATGGGACAGCACCTTGCGCCGACAACTTGAATCGGTGCGTCTGGTCTTCATGCCCATCGTCAACCCCGGCGGCATGGCACTGGGCACACGCGCCAACCCCAACGGTGTTGACTTGATGCGCAATGCACCGGTCGAAGCACGTGAGGCGGTTCCATTTTTGGTTGGAGGCCAGCGTATCAGCTCCGGGCTACCCTGGTACCGTGGCGCCAGAAACAAAATCATGGAAATTGAAAACCAGGCTGTCTGTGAGGTGGTGAAGGCTGAATTGTTATCGCGCAACTTCAGCTTGAGCGTTGACTGTCATTCGGGGTTTGGCAGCACTGACCGCATCTGGTTTCCGTATGCGCATACCCGCGCGCCTATCGCCCATTTGGCAGAGATGCACGCCCTCAAAAGCATTTTTGTGCAGTCGCACAGCCACCACCGTTACATCATCGAGCCGCAAAGCCTTCAATATCTTGCACATGGTGACGTGTGGGACTACCTGTACCTGCAAGCCAGCGACCACGCGCAGCGCATCTTTTTACCCTTGACGCTGGAAATGGGTTCCTGGCTGTGGGTCAAAAAGAACCCGCGTCAACTGTTTTCGCGCCACGGTATTTTTAACCCATTGATAGAGCATCGGCAACAGCGCGTACTGCGGCAACATCAGCTGCTGCTCGACTTTTTATCACGCGCTGCCTGCGGCCACCACTTGTGGTTGCCCAGCGCTGAAACGCGGGCACAACAACACGTGCAGGCGTTGCAAGACTGGTACTGATTCATCATGGCCACCTGGATATTTTTGCGTGGACTCACCCGGGAAAGTCGGCACTGGGGCTACTTTGTCGGGCATTTTCAGCAAGCCATGCCAGAAGCCCAAGTGATTACATTGGATTTGCCCGGTAACGGTCAACTCAATCAAGAGACCAGCCCCCTTTGCATCCAGGACATGGTGGCACACTGCCGTTCCCAGCTCGCGATGCGCCATTTGGAGCCGCCTTACAACCTGCTGGCAATGTCGCTGGGGGCCATGGTGGCGGTGGCTTGGGCACAAGCGCATCCGCAGGAGTTGGCGGCCAATGTGCTCATCAACACCAGCATGCGGCCTTTCAGTCCGTTCTACCAGCGTTTGCAACCGAACAACTATGGGGTATTGCTGAAACTGCTCATTTTGGGCGCGTCACCTGAAGTTTGGGAGCGCACTATTTTGCGTATCACAACTAATCAGACCACTGCTGAAGTGCTTCCATCTTGGTTGTCCCTGCGCCAAGATGCACCAGTTTCAAGGGCCAACGCACTGCGCCAGTTGTTTGCTGCCGCGCGTTTTCGTGCTGCTGTGGCCCAACCCTCTGTTCGCACCTTGCTGCTGGCCAGTGCACAGGACCATTTGGTCTCGGTTGAGTGCTCCAAATCGATGGCCCAAGCTTGGCAATGCCCTTTAAGTCTTCATCCAACGGCTGGACATGATTTACCACTGGATGATGGGCCTTGGGTGGCCAGGCAGGTTCAGGCGTGGCAGCGGGGCAAGTTTGATTAGAAGCCGCCAATGCGATGTCACAGCGATGTCACATGAGGCGACTATTCTCGGCGACTTGTTTGTGTCGCAAGGAAAAAAGTTTCCTTCTAGCTCTTTGCCGAAGTAATTCAACAAACACTTTAACCATCAACACGAATCTCACCATGAACAATTCCTGCTCCTTTCCACTCAACGCCATTTGCCGAGTGCTATCTGTGGCATTTCTTTCCGTCGGTGCCGTACCACTCGTTTTGGCTCAGTCAGCCAAAACTCCAATCGATTTGGGCACTATCGGAGCCACCACTGCTGCTGGTGCTTATCGGCCTGATGAGTCAACCAAGGGAACGGCCTCCGCTGTTGCACCTACTCAAGCCAGCTTGCAAGCCACTCAGCCACAATCCATCATCACGCGTGAGTTCATGGATTTGTCAGTGGCACCGACTGCCGAATACAGCCGCATCGTTAATATCGCACCCAGTTTATCGGGCGACTCTGCAAATGGCCCAGGTTTAAGTGAG
>CAIYNH010000397.1 GCA_903927495.1 uncultured beta proteobacterium | reverse complement strand
TTCCGTAACACCAGCGGGTAACAATTTAATAAAATCATTCAGCCAGTTTTTATTTGCGTGATCTGAAACAAAATATGAGTTATCAGGATGGTTGATCAACTTGAAATATTGATGGCAGTATGCATTCAATATTGAGCGCTTGAAGTTACGCGTTTGATAGAGAGACTGAGGATACCGCACACGATGAATTCCGTGTTCCTTCATCACCGGCTTTATCGCTTCAATAACTTCTGGAAACTTGTGCAAATGACCGTGACTATCGATATGGGATATCGTTACACCACGGTTCTTAAGGCATAAAACTTGAGCTTCGAATTCGGAAGCTATTTCGATGCGCGAAATTCTGAAGGAAAGTGCACGTATTCGTTGCTCGTTACTTTTTCTAAATCTACCGTTGAAATTTGTTAGTGTGCTTGCGACATTGAAAGCTAAAGATTTATGATCATCTACTATATTAAAATGCAAGCCAAACGAATATCTATTTTGATTTTCAAGTGCATACGCAACAGCGGCATCCGTTGAAGGCATACCAGTCATGATGGTTGCGCTCTTAATTATTCTCTTTTCAAATAGCTCAATCGTTGCATCTGTGGTATCACTATCCCACCCAAAATCATCAGCGTTGATAATCAAGTTGCGGCTGCTGGAATATTTTTTATTCATCTGAAAAGGTCAAAATGAGTCACGTGACTTTTACTTACTCATACAACTGCACACGCGGGTCTGCGCCGCCGCTGGTCGTTGGCACACTTTTCGGTACAGCGCCTACTCTTTCGAGTTCAAATCGCTTGTACTCCCACATCCGATAGACCTCTGTGCGCAATCGCGACCATATCCAGCCGACTTTTCCAGAGCGCCATGCACCGATCACTAATAAATGATAAAGAAACAGGATGAGATAACGACCGGGAACTTTCCAGAAGTGCCGCTTAAGCCACATGCGGCGCTCAAGTGGTGTGCCAAAAAGCCTTGGCGGCAATGACAATGACTGCCCTTCAAATTGGCTAATCGCTTCTGCAGTGGTGTAGCGGTTCTGTTTGGTTAACCAATGGTCCAGACTTGGACTATCCAAGTGCATGATTTCTGCACCCAACTCGCCCACTGGTCCATCGCAGTGGGCGTGCTCATTGGCCTTGACATTGCTAAATTGCGCAGAACCGGTTCGCCACAACCGTGTGAGCCTCAAAACACTGGGAAGTTTCGCACCCATGAAATACAGCCTGATCGGTGTACGAAACGCGCTCACTTTATGCTGTGCCGCCACCAATTGAATTTCGCGCTTTAGTGCCGGTGTCAGTCGCTCATCTGGGTCAAGCTTCATGGTCCATGGCGCAGTTATCGGCATGGTATTCAACGCAAAATTCCACTGATCACCAAAACCTGTGAACCGCCGTTGAACGACATGCACGCCGTGCTTCAATGCGATGCTGACCGTTTCATCGGTGCTGCAACTGTCCACAAGAAAGACTTGCTGAGCCCACCCTGCCAAGTTGTCTAAAACCGCATCCATATTGTGTGCTTCATTCAGCGAAATCATTACCACTGCTACCGGCGCAGTGCCTGGTTTCCAAGTTGAAGATTGCCTCTCAGACATTAGTCAAGCCTCACGAAATCAGGGCGTTCACCCTTCGCAACCAGCCAAAGGTAAGCTGCATTCATCTTTTGGCCAATCGCTGTCCAGCTAAAGTCTCGCTCCATCCAGGCGCGACCACGTAGCCCCATTGCTCTTAACTGACTTGTTGGTAGCGCCATCGCAGCGTCAAGGGCAGCGACCAAATTGGGAACCGTGTTTTCTATCCACCAGCCACAGCCCTCTGCCTCAATGCCCGCCCAGGGTGCACCACGCGAAACAACGACCGGGCACCCATGGGCCAGTGCCTCCGCAATCACCACACCAAAGTTTTCTGAATGTGTAGGCAGGACAAAAAGATCAGCATTCTGATACGCAGCAGTCTTGAACTCACCATATAGGGGCCCTGGAAAGTCCACGCGATTCACCCCTAAAGTTGCTGCGAGTTTTGTCACATATTCAACATGCTCGGGGTTCCCGCGACCGGCAATCACTAAGCGCCAGTTAAGGTGTTTTTGTTCCAAATCGGCCCAAGCCTGCAACAACTTATCAAGACCTTTGGTTGGGTGTATGCGACTAAGAAATAACAATGTGCGGACTTCTTCACGCGCAAGCTCAGTCGGCGCTTCAATGTCTGGCACATCAATTCCATTTGGAATAATTGCAACCGGTGCTTTGAAACCCTGCAAACGAATTTCCTCATATTCATTTTCACTGGTCGCATGCAGCATGTCAGCGAGCGCAAGTGATCTGCGCTGCAGCAACCACAAAACAGACTTACGTCTCTTGTTTCTGTTGAGCGCCCACGCTGACAAGGTACCCCGAGGTGATGTCACCAACTTGGCACGATGATGTGGTACCACCCAGCCGGGAACCATATTGACCATGGACCAAAGGCTATGGTTATGAATGACATCAACCACCCGGGCACTACGTTTCAGAGCCCACGCTAAGCTGCTCGAAACTGCAAGACTTTTAAGTACACGCCATTGAGGATGCAAGACTAATTTGACGCCATCGATTTCGCCACGCGCAGCCAAACAAGTTAACTCCACCTCATTGCCACAGGCAGCCAAGCTTTGGCACAGTCGCGGTATTGAGTAAGACGGCCCCGCCGCCTCCTTGTCTATATGTGGCACCACATGCACCAGCTTCATGAAACACCCTTTTCATAAAAGTTTGCCACCTCACGTGCCCAGGCATTGCTAGGCCCTGCCCCTGCGCTGGCGTGCCCAATCTGCTTTAGCCACTTTTGCACCGGTATGCCAAAGCCAGTTTTGGGCCGGTTAATCAATGCCTCTGGCAGCGGCTTGGTTGGTGCTTCGGCCAGCAAACGTTTGTTGGGGAACTGGCTTAATGCACCCAACAGCGGTTGCAAATCACGTAGCAGCCAGGCGTCCACCAGTGGCGTGCGCAATTCCACACTGTGGTCCATGCTGGCCCAATCGCTGTCACGCAGCAACTGGTTGCGCATGTAGGTGGTGGACTCGATCTGACCCACTGCCAGTTTACCGTCAAATGCCAGCGGGCCACTCATTTGCCCCACCCAAGCTTCGGGGCTAAAGCCTTGCAAGCCAGCAGCCGCCAAATCAGCACCCATCAGCGCGGGTAAATCTGCCGGGCTAAACAGCCCCCGGCGCAGCCACCAAGCCCCCTGCATGGTGCGGGCCCAATCAGGCAGGTAACGCCAGCGGGCGTTGCCGCTGCGCTGGGCTTGCCAGCCCATGGCTGCCCGAGCCAATGGCATGGCACCGGGTAGGCTTGAGGCGGTGGACCAAGCCGACACCAAACGAGGCAATTGCTTAAAACTGGGGTAACCCTGAAACAGCTCATCGCCCCCTACACCCGATACCACCACCTTCAGACCCAACTGAGCCACGGCTTTGGTGGCATACCAGGTGTTGATGCCGTCCACACTGGGTTGGTCCATAGCCGCCAAAATGCGCGGCAAATCAGCCGAAAACTCGTCATGAGCCACGCGGCGCACATGGTGCTGAATGCCATAGTGCGCTGCCAGAGTGGCAGCCAACGGTGCCTCGTCATCATGGGTGCCTGCAAATTCGTCATAAGCCAGCGTGATGCCTTGCAGGTTAGTGGCACCGGCTTCAACCATCAGGCCAGCCAGCGCGCCCGAGTCAATACCACCTGAGAGGAAAACCCCCACGGGAACATCAGCCACCAAATGCGCGGCTACGCTGGCACGCAACGCGGTACGGGTACGTTCACGCACCTCGCCAGCGCTTGGCAGTGGGGTAGGCGCATCACGCCAGGCGGCCGACACATCCCACCAACTCACTGGTATGGCCATGCGGCCTTCATCAACCCAGGCGCAGTGCCCAGCAGGCAGGGCTTTAATATCTTGGTACCAGGTATGCGGATCTGACACGTTGCCCAGCAGCCAAAAACTGGCTTGTCCACGAGCACAAGGCGTGCGCGACACAAGCCCAGTGGCCATCAGTGCCCGCACTTGCGAAGCCATTAACACGCAATCTGCGGTTTGGGTGTAATACAGTGGCTTGATGCCATAGGGGTCGCGGGCTGCAAAGGCACGACGCGTAGTGCGATCCCAAATAACAAAAGCGAACATACCACGCAGACGCGGCAGCATGGCAGGGCCTTCTAGCGCAAACAGGGCAAGCAGTACCTCAGTATCAGACGTGGTGCGGAACTGCATGCCTTTGGCTACCAAGTCGCTTCGCAGGGTATGAAAGTTATAAATCTCGCCATTAAAGACGATGACATAACGGCCGCAGGCGGAGTGCATGGGCTGGCTAGAGCGCATGTCCAGGTCTTGAATGGCCAAGCGGCGGTGGCCTAGCCACACGCCTGTGTCTTGCCAAATGCCTTCGGCATCTGGGCCGCGGCGGTGCATGTAGGCCAATGCACGCTCTAAAGCCATCGTTTCAAAATCGGCACTAGGGCGCGCAGCAGCAGTTATGAATCCACACATTAACGTGACTCCCTTAGCCATGGCACCACTGGACGGGCACCTTGATTGGTAGCTTTGAAATTAAGAATCTCTTGAAGATAAGCTGCACCTGATGCAGCGCCCAGGCATGTTGCCCAGTCAGCAATCTGACGACGTTTTTCTCTCGACACTGTACCCTGCGCTAATTGCGCAGCCAGCAATTGGGTTAGCGCCAATTTGTCTTTAACCGGAAACACTCCACCGACAGCGCTGGCTTGCACAACGCCTGCTACGCCACAGGCATCGCTGCAAACAACCGGTGTACCTACCATGAGCGACTCTGATGCCACAGCGCCCCATCCGTCATGGATGCTAGGCAACACCAAACAATCAGCCTGGGTCATTACCCTAGGCACTTCAGACAAAGGCAGTTGACCCAGCCAACTTACACGATTACCAAGGGTGCGCTCTGCCAGCGCACGCAAGCCTGGTTCGTCGGGCCCGTTACCAACGATGCGGATTTCAAACTCTTGGTGAGTATGGCTACAAAATGCTTCGAACAGCCAATCAACACGTTTTCGCGCTATCAGCTGTCCAGCGAAAACAAACCTAAAAGGTTTTGTAGTATGTGGTTCGGACGGAAAAAAACCTGCGTTATCAGGCAAGAAATAAGCAAATGGAAAGACAGAGTTGGCAGTAAACCCACGGGCCGCTACCCAATCAGTTGTACTATGGCCAGTGGCAAGTACTCCCTGCAATCTGGCACCAAACGCATTAAAAAGGCGGCTGTATTCCGTCCGCTTGAGTGCGCCATACCAAACGGCGTCATTTACCGTTTCCATCACCACCCACTGCCGCGCGCAGCGCATTGCAAGTTCACGTTGCGCGATTGAAATGAGTCCGTTAGAGCGAATACCTTGGCAAATATGCACAGCATCTTCCGGTGCGTTTCGTGCTAGCTCCTTGATGCTTAAACTGTTAGTTGCGTACTTTAGTTCAACGCCCGTGAGCACCGGTGTTGTCCAACCCTGACTGGCTCGGTCTGCTGACATGGCCGCTTCTGCCACATAGGTCACTCTGCACCCCTGGCGCACAAGCGCAACGGCTAATCCGGCCATGTGCGGGCTAATGATGCGCTGCCAGAACCAGATTTCATGCATGCGCCAATTCCCCAGTCAATTGTTGACTTCCAGTGACGGCGCCAGTCAGCAAAATCAGCAGCAGCATACCCATGCCGCCGACTGAGAAAAACATTGATTCGCCAAAGTTCACTAGCACCAACGTAATCAATACGGCAAACTGCGGTACACCCGATCGAGCACCACGGCGAAAAACCGTCAAGAACCAGCCAAACACCACCGATGCGCCCAAAATACCCAACTCTTCCACGACAGCAACCGGTAAAACGCCTTTTTCTACCAGTGCGCTTACAGGTAAATCAAGAATAGGATCACGCTGCACCTCCATAAATCTAGGGTCGGAAGCTATGCCGAAGCCAATACCTAACCAAGGGTTTTCCTGGATATTTACAAACATGTCTTCAATCAATGCCCCGCGCGATGCATCCGCCGCATCGAACAGATTGGTAGCGTCGGACCGTTTGTATAGGTAGTTATCCACAGTGCCGGACAGTAATGACCCGCCTGCAAAAATGCCCACGACGGCCAGTAACGCAACACCCTGGAAACGCCGACTGCGCAGGCCTGGCAACATGCGCCAACGTGACACGCCCGCAAACGTAGGCGATAACAACGCTGAAATCAGCAACCCTAGAACCAAGGCTAGCCCGGCCGTGCGCGCTTCAGACAGAACAATCAATACAAGGCTCAGCCCTAACAGGAATATGTCGCGACAAGCCGGGCGAATCTCACCCATAACCCGCCCCCCAACCAGCGCCCCCACCAATGCGACAGTAGGGCCAAAGGACTGCGGTTGGCTTAGTAAACCTTGAAAACCCGTGTCATTTCGCAGATAGCCAATGCTTGGGATGAATAGAAGCGGCAAACTCAATAACATCAGCCAGATCAGCCACCGCAGCAGTTGGTCGAACAAAGCAATGCGTTGCGCAGCCGCTAAGCCCTGCCATGCGGACAGCAATGTCAGCACCACGACCGTCCACGACAAAGCCTTTAAGACAGATACATCCACAACAGCACTGAACAGCATTGAGTGAATTAGTATAAACACACCAAGGAACAGTGTGAATTGCCTAACCATATTGTTGGAAAACCCAGCGGCGCTGCCCTCGCCACGCGAAGCCACCGAAATGGCACCAGCAACGATCACCAAATAGCGTCCGATGCTCGCAAAACTGGCATCTGGAGCAAAAGCGGGGTTAAGCATGGAGAAAAGCCACGATAGCGCAAAAGCCTGGATGGTTTGGGTGCGGCCCCGCAACGCATAAACCGCGACAAGCAAGTAGCTTAGATTTGCTGTTAGCTCGGAGGTGACGCGCAGCAAAAGCGCAAAAACAACCAACCGCGATACGTTCTTGAAGCTAAAAGTTGAATGGTTGGTCATACGAGTATTTCACAAATTTAAATCTAATTTTTTTTAGCTAGATATGCATCAACTTTAGCCCCAAAATCCCGCAAGTTATAGCTACTAGCTCGAATTTCAATTTCCTGAATATATCGTTCAATATTTTCTTGTTTTAATTCGTGATCACCATTTTTCATCCAATGTAGCATTTTGGAGTTAAATCGCTGATGATAATGCATGGTGTCTTTGTAGTTTGATATATCATCTAGAAAATCTTCTGTCTCAAATCCAGATACATGAATATTAGGGTGCTTGGCGCATTCGGCTACGACCATGCGCAAGATTCCCAAATATTCCTCGAATGCCTGTGGATCGCTCTGTCTCTGAATAGAAAACTTAAGGCGAGAAAACGGCGGAAAAAACAAGTAGAACTGGGTAGTTGGATATCTAATTGCATAGGCTAATAAATGTTCGCTGAAAACTTTCTGGTTTTCTAAATTAACTAGTCTCACTTTATTCAAATCTACCACTGAAATGTTTCCAGAATTGATAGAATTCATGCTTTTAGATAATTCTTTGAGCGCGCCTCTAATTTCATCACTATTCTTCGCCATCATCCAATTTTCCAAGCCACCAAAACGCCTTGACTGCTCTCGGTCAGAGTACCACTCGACTAGGCTCTCCAAGGTATCTTTGTGCGGACACAACCGTTCATTTGAAAAGATAATATTTAGACAAACTGCATATTTTAATGACTTTATATTCCCCATATATACAAAAATATCATTAAAAATGTCACCGTCATATAAGTATCTATAAGATTCTATCGCCATTCCCGAGCTTGGGGGTCTATAAAATGAAAACGAATCAAGTGAATAAATAACACTATCAATTGGTTTTTTTCGAAGAGCATATCCAAGAACATATGCACGTTCCCTAATATATGATCCCCAAAGAGAAATATTAACAAAATTGGACCCGAAACTTCTGGTCGCTTCTTGAGCGGAAAAATTTGCAGCCATACTCGTACCCAAGATAATGGAATCAAATTCCTCGGTATTGATAATACCAGCTGCCTCAACACGCATGCCTCTATCATAAATATAGTAATTATCTCGCACCCATGGCTTATGAAAAATTCTGTACGGATCAATCACAAAATTGATACCGGTAAACAATACGAGCGGCAGCATCCATGCCAAAGTCATTATAAAAAAATAGTGGCGCATCTTCAAAACTGAAAATATAAAAACTCACTGACTTTATTTAGTGAAATAAAACAGCAGTAAAACAATAGGCCCAATGTTACTGCATGTGATGCAGTGGGTCGCCAAATTAGAAACCTCGCAACTTGGCCACTAGGCAAAGACAGGTCAGGCTCGCCCTTTCTCATCATATCTTCCCAAGTCGGCCTGTAGTTACGCATAATTTGCTGGACATTGGGACAAAACCAGACCAGAAAAAAACCAACAAATATTGAAAATAACGCCATTCCTCCAACACTATCAGCAATTGAAATTCCATCAATATTAAAATAAACTGCCATCTTGTTATGGATAACGCCGGGCAACGACATGCCATTCAATCCCGTCAATCCAGACAATATCGCCAGCGCTGAAGCAAAACTGTCCGCCCGGAAGAATACCCAAGCGACGACCACAGCAAGAAAGGTCAATGCACCAGAGCCAAGTCTGGCTAGGCGTCCGCCTTCACGCCATTTCAAACGAACTTTCAACTCGCGCCATCCATGGTTAACCATTAGGTAAAGACCATGCAGACCTCCCCAGACCAAAAAAGTCCATCCCGCACCGTGCCAGAGCCCGCCCAGAAGCATGGTAACCATGAGGTTGATATAGCGGCGTGTCGGCCCTTTCTGACTACCCCCCAATGGTATGTAGAGATAGTCGCGCAGGAAGGAAGACAAGGTCATATGCCATCGACGCCAGAAATCAATAATATTGACAGCTTTATAAGGTGAATTGAAATTCAGAGGCAATCGGACGTTGAACACGAGCGACAGACCAATAGCCATGTCGGAATAACCCGAAAAATCAAAATAGAGTTGTAGCGTGTAAGCCAGCGCACCAACCCACGCTTCGAAGAACTTCAGCGTGACACCACTAGTCGCAGCGGCAAAAATCGGCGTGGCAAATTCGGATAGATTGTCGGCAATCAGCACCTTCTTCGCCAAGCCGAGTGTAAATACTGTCAATCCGACAACTATATTATCCAGATTGATTCGATAAGTTTCATCATGGCTAAACTGTGGCATCATCTGTTTGTGGTGCAACACAGGTCCAGCGATCAAATGAGGAAACCAAGTAACGAATAATAGGTAGTGAATAAAGTTATATTCGCGTGCGATACCTCGATAAACATCGACGAGAAAGGCAATCTGGGTAAAAGTGAAGAAAGAAATTCCCAGTGGCAAAATGATATGAAGCAACGAAATCTCACCGTCAAAAAAATGATTGACTGAATCGATAAAAAAATTGGTGTATTTGAAGTAAACGAGCAGAGCCAGATTAGCAATAATCGCGACGGAAGTAAAAAACTTGGCTTGCATATTTGCGTTGGCACTACCAGTACGGCAAAGACCTATCCAGTATCCAGCACTGTAATTGAAGCCGATGGAAGCGATCAGAAGCAGAACGAAACGCGAGTCCCAAACTGCATAGAACGTAAGCGAAGCCAACCCAAGCCAAAGTGAAGCTAGTCTTGGACCGAAACGCCCAAGCCAGAGCATACCAACATAAGTAATAGGCAGAAACAGGAAAATGAAGCTGTATGAATTAAAAAGCATTGCAGTTAACCGTTAGATTTTAGCCACATCTTTGTTACGGGGTTCCACGTTTTTATTGTTTTTGCTGGGACACCCGCACTTATTGAATATTCTGGGACATCACTATTCACTACTGCGCCGGCTGCAATTATTGATTTTTTTCCAATTTTAACTCCTGTTAATATTGTGGCTGATGCTCCGATCCATACACCATCTTCAATAATAATTCTATTACACACTCCTTTTCCTGCAGTATGTAACCCATCCATATCGACTTGATGTGTGCCATTTACGATGACTACATTTGGAGCTATATCAACATAGGATCCAATACTGATACCAGGTGGACTACAAAAAATCGATACATAATGTCCAATGAAAGTATCATCGCCAATACTAAGTTCACCAGTGCCTACAATTTTTACGCTAGAAACAATTCGTGCACTTTTAGCTACCTTAACCCCGCAAGCAGCAAGCAATAAAGTCTTTAGTCGGTAAAATCGCGTCGAGGGTAGAGCAACAAATACAAATCCTACCAACCAAAGCAAAAAGTTACTCATTTGAAAATTTATGTGTGCTAGTAAAATGTAGAAGACTTATCGGATGAAATAACACTGGC
>CAIYNH010000396.1 GCA_903927495.1 uncultured beta proteobacterium | reverse complement strand
CAACGCCGGGAGCGTCCCCATGTCAACGCTAATCCGTGGCTTTTCAACAGTGCTCCTGCAGGACCGTTCCGAATGGCGGGTATTTGCCACGCAAGGCAACGAAGGCGATGTGCAAGTATTTGTCGGCGAACAAACCAATGCGCGCGACGATATCTTGTGGGCCGTTATCAGGGGACTGCTGATGCCTTTGGTGTACGCATTCCCGCTGCTGGGGCTGCTGGTCTGGTGGGCGGTGCGCAACGGATTGGCCCCGCTACGACACCTGAGCAGCGTGCTGGCCGAGCGCCAACCCAAGGCGCTGGAGCCGGTGGTGCTAAACAATATGCCGTCTGAAATGGCACCCGTGGTGCAGTCGCTTAATGCGCTATTTGAGCGCATCGAGGCAATGGTGACTGCCGAGCGCCGGTTTACCTCTGATGCCGCCCACGAATTGCGCACCCCGATTGCCGCCATCCGCACTCAGGCGCAGGTGGCGCTGGGTGCTGGCAGTGACACGGCCAGCCGGGAACACGCCTTGCAATACACGCTGGCCGGGTGTGACCGTGCCACCCATCTGGTTGAACAATTGCTGACCCTGTCACGGCTGGAAGCGTCCACCATGGCGGCACCAGTGGCCCGGATTGATCTGTCCGCTCTGGTACGTCGGGTCGCGGCAGACTTGGCACCCACAGCGCTGGGGCATCATCAGGAACTGGAGTTGCAGGCCAGCGCACCCTGTCCTATCCAGGCCGACGACATGCTCACCAGCGTGCTGGTGCGCAACCTGCTGGACAACGCCATGCGCTATAGCCCGGATGGTGCGCGCATTGATTTGAGCGTGTACCAGCAGGAAAGTTACGTCACCTTGCAAGTGCAGGACAGCGGTCATGGCTTGAGCGACGAAGAGATGAGCCATTTGGGCGAACGTTTTTACCGCGTGCTGGGCACGACCCAAACCGGCAGCGGGCTGGGCTGGTCGATCGTGCGGCGCATTGCGGCGGTGTACCAAGCCCAGGTACAGGTCTCTCGCTCCGAAGAACTCGGGGGCCTTCGCGTCACTGTGCGCTGGATTGCCGCTGGCCCGTAAAATGGCCACTTTTATCAACCAGCCTGCAGATTTCTGTGAAGGAACAACCGATGAGCCCGTTACCACCCGCCCTTTCTGATCGCGATGGAAAAATCTGGATGGATGGCCAGATGGTCGAATGGCGAGACGCCAAAATCCACGTACTGACCCACACCTTGCACTACGGCTGCGGCGTGTTTGAAGGAGTGCGCGCCTACAACACCGTCGACGGCACAGCTATTTTCAGGCTGGAAGAACATACCCAGCGACTGCTCAACAGCGCGAAAATTTTGCGCATGACGATACCGTTTACCAAAGAACAAATCCTGCAGGCGCAGATTGATGTCGTGCGCGAGAACAAGCTCGAATCCTGCTACCTGCGCCCCTTGAGCTGGATTGGCGACCGCAAACTGGGCATCAGCCCCAAAGGCAACACCATTCATTTGATGGTGGCGGCCTGGCCATGGGGTGCGTATCTGGGCGATGAAGGTCTGGCGCGCGGCATTCGCGTCAAAATTTCGAGCTACACCCGGCACCATGTCAACATCACCATGACCCAGGCCAAGGCGGTGAGCAACTACACCAACTCGATTTTGGCCAATATGGAGGCCATGGACGACGGTTACGACGAAGCGATGCTGCTTGATGCCTCCGGTTTTGTCAGTGAAGGTGCCGGCGAAAACCTGTTTGTTATCAAGGATGGTGTGATTTATACGCCTGATTTATCGGCCGGTGCCTTGAACGGCATCACCCGCAACACGGTGCTGCACATCTGCAAAGATTTGGGGCTGGAACTGGTGCAAAAGCGTATCACCCGAGATGAGGTTTACATCTGTGACGAGGCCTTCTTTACCGGCACTGCCGCTGAAGTAACGCCGATTCGCGAGCTCGACCGTATAGCCCTGGGCTGCGGCAGCCGTGGCCCCATTACCGAGAAAATCCAGACCGCGTTCTTTGACATCGTCAACGGCCGCAACCCCAAATATGCCCATTGGCTGACAAAAATTTAAAACTTGGCAGCACTCACGCCTTGAGACCGAACATCAAGGTGCATGCTCTGTCCCCAACTGATTAAAGACATCTATGAACAATTTACCCATTGAACTGCTGGCCAAAGACCTTAATCACCAAGGCGGTGTGCACTGCCCCAGCGCTCTGGCCGACATGAAACTTTGGAACACCCACCCAAGGGTGTACCTGGACGTGGCCCACACCGGCTCGACCAAGTGCCCCTATTGCGGCACCGAATACAAACTCAAGGACGGCGAGCATTTCGCAGGTCACTGAACCATTGGGGTTCAACCCCACTCATTTGCAGCGCTCCCTGATCATCGCGCCACAGTGGATTGGCGACGCGGTCATGACCGAGCCACTGTTGCGCCGTCTGCATGCGCGCGGTGAGCGACTCACAGTGGGCGCGTTGCCCTGGGTCGCGCCGGTGTATCGAGCCATGCCGCAAGTGGCTGAAGTGATTGAATTCCCGTTTGCCCATGGCGGCTTGCAATTCAAAGCCAGGCGCAGTCTTGCACGGCAGTTGAAAGGCCAGTTTGCGTGCGCCTACATCTGCCCCAACTCCATCAAAAGTGCACTGTTGCCCTTTTTGGCCAGTATTCCCAAACGCGTCGGCTATTTGGGTGAAGCTCGGGTCGGACTCCTGACACATCGCCTGAAGAACCCAGCAAAAAATCAACGCCCACCAATGGTGGCTTTTTACTCTGCGCTCAGCGGTGAGGCAGACATCGCCCAAGATCAACCCCGCTTGCAATTTGCAGGCAATGACATCGCCGCCGCATTGGCTGCGCTGGGCTTAACACACGGTGCTTATCACGTATTCGCACCGGGTGCCGAGTACGGTCCCGCCAAGCGCTGGCCAGCCGATCACTTTGCCGAACTGGCGCTGCAGCTTGAACTGCCGGTAGTCTTGCTGGGCTCCGGCAAAGAGACTGACTTGTGTGCTGAAATCGCCGACCCGGTTAACGCCAAGCGCCCTGGTCAGTGCCAAAACCTTGCAGGAAAAACCTCCCTAGCGCAAGCTCTGTGTGCAATAGCCGCTAGTAAAAGCATAGTGAGCAATGACTCCGGCTTGATGCACGTAGCGGCCGGGTTTGGGGTCAGGCAAGTGGCTGTTTTTGGCTCTAGCAGTCCGCTGCACACGCCACCATTGAACCAACAGGCCTCGGTGGTTTGGCTAAAAAATGATCCTGACTACCAACCGGCGCTGGATTGCGCGCCATGCTTCGAGCGCATTTGCCCCCTGGGTCACAGCCGTTGCCTGGCCGATATCAGTGCTTTCAAAATACTATCTTTGTTATAGCAAATCGTGCCCGTCGAATAAACGCTAAAGCCTGATTTTCAAATCTATTTTGGAATTGATATCGGCAATCGAGTAGGGTGAGGAGTTACCCCCTCAGCCCTCTCACACCACCGTACGTGCGGTTCCGCATACGGCGGTTCAAGTAGAACGCTGGAGATGCTGGTGAGTTGCCACCAACGAGACCAGCCCGAGTTGAGTAAAGAGCTT
>CAIYNH010000395.1 GCA_903927495.1 uncultured beta proteobacterium | reverse complement strand
CTTGCCAACGTCGGCATACGCCACCAGAAACCCGGTCAACACAAACAGCGGCACCACACCAAAGATGTGGCTCGAGATCGAGTCGTTCACAGCCTGCGCCAGCAAGTTGGCGGCAATTTGAACATCGCCCCGAATCAGCCAGACCCCAATAAAACTGAGCAACCCGAGTGTTATGGCGACATGCATGCCCGCATAAATCAGCACCAGCATCAGTACCAGCGAGCCCAGCGCAATCGATACATTGCTCATGTATGGTTCCTCATTTAGCACCCCCTGTAGTCAACCTTGCGCGCAGGCGACCAAGGTCGAGCCAGGCCAGCAGCAGAAAGCAAAGGGCGGTGCTGCTCAAGCCGATCAAGGTAATCAGACGTATCGGCCAGACCGACAACTGAAAATCGCCCACAGCCCCGACGTACTCCTGAATTCGCACCGATTCCACCAGCGGTGCCCAACTCGCCAGCAGAATGACCACCATCAGCGCCAGCCCTACCAAATGGAAGGTTGCATGCAGGGCATCAGCCAGCACCGGGTTGGTTTTTTTGAGCCGGTCCAGCAGAATGTCAGCACGGGTAAAACGTCCCACATGCAAGGTGTCAGCCAACTGCAAAAAGACAATCCCCACTATGGAGATTGAGACCATCTCGGTCACACCACGCACCGGGTTGTTGAGCAGGTTTCGCCCAAAAACATCCAGGTTGATCAACACCATCAGACCCAGAATCCACAAGGTACCCAGGGCATTCATGGCCCGGTTCAGATGGTGCAAGCCAAAGGGCAGGGGCGCGCCGTAAGAGTCGCCGGCAAAGCCCCGACTGGCATCGTCAGGCGCTGCAGTTTGCGGCATTTATTTGCTCCAGTCACGTGGCAATTTCGCCCCGGCTTTTTGCAGACTGGCCATATACGCACTAAGCACCTCGTTGCCGGGCAGGCCCTTGGCCTGGGCATCGGCAGCCCAGTTTTTTGCGACCGGGCCCAAGGAGTCAGCCCAGCGTTTACGCTCGACATCGCTGAGATCGCTGATTTTGGCACCAGCTTCTGCCATTTTTTGCATAAAACCAGCGACCGCTGCGGACTGTGCTTTGGCATAGGCAGCTTGCCAGGCATCACCGGCCTCGACAAAGGCTTTTTGTACTTCGGGGGGCAACTTGTCAAAACGACTCTTGTTGATGACCACGCCGCCGGCGAACTGGGCTCCGAAATTGACTTTCGTGACATAAGGTGCGACCTCGTGCAGCTTGGCACTCCAGGCACCGGTGGTAAACACCAGGGCCCCGTCAGAGACACCGGATTTGATGTCTTCGTAGTAGCTATTTAAAGTACCGGCCACAGCCACTGCCCCGGTGCCACGAACCCAGTTGGATGATGGCCCCGGCGCACTGAGCTTCTTGCCTTGCAGGTCTTCCAGCTTGGTGATCGGGAATTTGGTCCAGACATGGTAGGTGTCGAGGGCCATGCCGCCCAGATAAACCAGTCCATTTTTGGTCCAGGCATCCCCCATGGCGGGAACCGAAACCTGCAAATTAGCGACTGTATTACTGATCAAACCAATGTCATCCGTGCCAAAAGGTGTGTAGTAGGACACGTTTTGTAATGGAAATTTGGACCCCTCAAAAACCGTGCTGACAATCGCCACATCGGCGACACCGTCTGCGACTCCTTTGGATTCGGAGCCCAGTTTGAGCAGTGTGCCGCCCCAGGCTTTGGTCCACTCAATCTTGTATTTGCCGCCTGCAGCCAAGCGCTTGTCGACCTCGGGGATCAGCACTTCATCAGCCATCTTTATCCACAAAAAAACCGGTGGATGACCGGCAGCGGCCGTCATCTTGATCACTTGCTGGGCAGTTGCCGGGCCCGCCAGAAAGGTAAAAATGGCGGTGGCTGATGCTGTGAGGATAAAAGTTTGGCGTAGTGTCATCAAAGTCTCCTGGTTTTTGGGGTTGGGGGTTGGGGATGTCTGGCAAGGGTAGAAAGGTTTGTTGGCTGCTTGCCTGCGAAGTGGGCGACTTGGGGTGCTGGGAATGCACTGCGCAGTCCACCCACAATGAAATTCAACAGCATCGGCGAGGCTGCCGGATCACTGGGTAGATTGGCTCCCTTCGAGAGTCGGGCCACACGGGTGTCGCTGATGTGATGCAGCAACGCTCCCAGCGCAAACTGGTAGCCCCAGGCCATTTGCGCCCGTGTGGCGTGCGGCATGGCAAGTGCCATGGCATCAATGAAGGCATGGGCCATCGGATCGAAATATGCGCGCAGTACCCTGTCGGTTTCATCTTGCAGGTGGGCGAGTTCGCGTGCCACCAGCAGTGCGTAGTACTCGCCTTCGGGACTGGCTCGCAGACGCAGCACCGGATCAAGGAAAGCTTCAATGATGCGTGGCAAAGTGCTGGCACTGATGGGGTCATTGACGACCCTTTGCAAGGCTTGCAGGCGCTCTTCGATGGTTATGTTCCAGTGCGCGAAAATGGAGTAGAACAAATCCTGCTTGAGGCCGTAGTAGTAACCCACCAGCGCCAGCGGAACAGCTGCCTCGTCCGCAATTTGCCGAATGCTGACGGCATGATAGCCACGCTGAGCGAACAACTTTTCGGCCGCCAGCAAGATCGCCAGTTTCCGATCCGGACGCCCCAGGCTTCTGCGCGGTGCACTTTTGGCTAGCGATTTGGCGCTCGTTGGTGCAGGTTCTAAAGAGTTCATGTCCGTATTGGACAACTGTTCAATATATTGAACATCCGTACAAACCCTGATTATTTCTGCTTATCAGGATCAACGGTACACCCGTGCTAGCCGAATCGGCAATACGGAGTTGCGGAAATAACTCGTGCAAACCACAAAAAAAAGCGCCCGCAGGCGCTTTTTATATCGGTGCGTCCGGCAGGGCGCACTTACTTGGAGGTGAAAGTCCTCTACTCACCCGGAAAGGGGAAGAGTTAGCCAAAGGCAAGGGTTTCGCGGGTGACTGCGAGTCTGAAGGAAGCCCGATGGCAAAGCGCTGGCCAGGCAGGTGCAGGATGCAAACGTCTTGCGCCTGATACGCAAGTTTCGGCAAGCTGGGATGAT
>CAIYNH010000394.1 GCA_903927495.1 uncultured beta proteobacterium | reverse complement strand
CCTCGGCCCAGCCGTTGCCGATCTCTTGTTCCATAGAGTGGCCTACAAAATCCAGCCAGACCTTGTTGAACCAGTAACAAAGTTTGTCCAACCCCGACACCCAAATTAACACTGGCGCACAATTAGCCATGGTGCGGAAGCGGTTTTCGCTCTCACTGAGTTCCTTTGTGCGCAATGACACCTCTTGTTCGAGTGAGGCGTTGAAACCCTGAATATGCAAAAACTTTTGTGCAAGTGTCTGCGCCATGTCTCTTGAGTTGTCGATCAGCGCCTGAACTTCGCGAATGGCGCTTTGACCCCACTTGATTTCCTCGTTGGTGGAGAGACGGTTTGGCAAGTCAGCGGTGATGATTCTCAGATCATCAAGAGATGAAACGATTTTCTTGCTCAAGATCGAAGCAAGCAGCAAACCGATCAATAGGACGATGAAGAGGCGCAGCAATATCCATGTGTATTCGGCATACATTTTCAATTGAAATGGCTGTACCGGTAGGTCCAGGACAAGTCTCCATTCCGATGTCACACCAATCCTGGACTCGTTGAGGTAGACAGCGTCCTTCCATTGATCAGAAACCGAAATATGTTTTTTACCTTCCGGTAGCCATTGGCTTAGCCCACCTTCCAACGGAATCGTTTCGCCAACTGCACGCCTTAAGGGCTGCAGGGTGGTCTGTGTCGAATCGTTACTAACGATCACATTTCCGTTCTTGTCCAACAGTGCATAGTGCAAGTTGGGTGAAATCGCTGCTTGGCTATTCAGTGTGAGAAGTTTCGCGATTTTCGTCAGATTCAGGACCCCGATCACATACCCGTTGTAACTATTGTTGATTACCACGGGGAGAACCATGGACGCAATGGGCTTAGGCTTACCCACTTTACCCATGACGACCTCGGCCAACATGGGCTTCAGGGTCTGTTTCAGCGCTGGAATAAACGGTCGATCAGCGAAATTTCTGCTGATGGTGGGATTACCCAGTTCATCGATGAGTTCCGAGTAAGCGACAACAGTCGCGTTCTTGTCCAGCAGGCCTATCCGCAAGAAATCACCCTCTTCCATTTTTAGCTGGTTAATGGCCCCTTGCATGATGGGTACTGGCAGCTTTGCGGCCATTTCAGCAAGATGGGCCAACCGTCTCATATGATCTTGCAGCCAGAGTTCCAGATTGGCTGACGACCTCGCTGCAGCCGTATTTAACGAATCGCGAATGCGCAGATCCATGTCATTTCGTTCCTGCCTGCTCTGTATCCCGATGAACCAGAGGGAAGGAACAAGAACAAACATGAACAGGAAATTGAAGATCAATTCACGCATCGAGAATTCCATCCGCTGCAGACGGTAAGAACACCCAAAGAACAGAAAGCGCGCGATCAGCACATTGACGATTCCATTGACTGCTTGCTTCAGCATCGTGACAGTCGCGTTGGTAAGGGGCAATAGCATCACGTAGTGGTAAAAGAGAAAAACGAGCGGCATGCCGAGGATGCACCAATAAATGACATCCGCAGCAACGAAATCGAGGCGTTTGCGGCTCGTCAGCAAGCCGACAATGATCATCTCTGCCGTGAAGATAATGATGGCGTATGGATGATTCCACAACACATAGGTGAAGCTACTCACCAAGACGGCACTGAGTACCCCCAAGCGTATGCCCAGCAACTGCAGGACCAGCATGGAAAAGATGCTGCCGAAGAGAAAGTCGATGCTGAAAAAGACGGGGAAGCGGAAGTAATTGCCGGCGAGGCCCAGGCCGGTAAGAGCACTAAAAATCAATACTGTTCTGGCATTGATTAGATTCACATGTTTCCCCTACGATTTACTACGAAGCTCATTTGCGAACTAGTGAGCCACCAACCCCACGAATAAGGTGGCGAACCCTTTGTCGAGTGTTTGCAAAAATACGAACAGATCATCGAAGTATTGAAGGATGGCCCGCAACAATCGGCGACTTCATATTACCTGTGGCGCAGAGCAACATTTTGATCGTACGCAATAAATGAGGAAATGGTTGATTGAGATATTTCAGACTTCCGATGTCATACCCGCCATGGCTGGCTGCGGCCGCATCATCGCGTCCGATCTCATTGGCCATGGTGATTCCGACAAACTTCCCGCCTCAGACGGGCCTGGTCGTTACGGCTTCGAAGTGGCCTACGTCTACCTTGGCGGCCTACTTGGCGCAGTGGGCGCAAACCAGAAGGTGCCCCCGGTGCTGCACGACTGGGTTTCATCGCAGGGCTTTCATTGGGCGCGATTGCAAGCACATCAGGTGCGCGGCATAGCCTACATGAGGGCCCTGGTGATGACACCAGCCAGGCTGGGACGACTGTCCGGAGAAAGCGCGAGGCATCTTTCAGGGATTCCGCTCACCCAAGGAAGAGGATTTGAATTGGAAACGCAATTTGTTCATCGAAGGCGTATTGACGAGCTCAATTCTGCGCTAGCTCAGCGAAGATGAGATGGCGCAGCACTGCGCTCCGTTCATCGCTGAGGCCGACCGGCAGGTCACGCTGAACTGGCCGAGCCAGCTCCAGATAGCTAGTGAGAAGCCGCACATAGTGGCACTGGTACTGCAGCACGTCAACTAACTGAGGCAGAGTTCCTTGCCCGAGCTTTTCATCAATGCCAAGCCGGGTTCGGTTCTGGTCGTTGCATAAAGAGAATTCTGTCGCAGCTGGCCGAACCAGGCCGAGGTAACGGACCAAGGTCTTCATTTCATCCAGAAAGACTCGAGAGCCGAGATCGATCGTTCCGTTGCTGCCTGGTTTTCAACACTATTCTGAAAGAATCCACCATGTTCGATGTTCCTTGTTGATGACAACTCACACCAATACCGGCGTTTTTGACGGTATCTGGGAAAACCTAAAAATCGATACGATCACCGGAATACTCAAGTCAACGAAGGAAGCCTTGATTGTCTTGGATTGATAAAAATAGCAGCATACCCGAGCTGCACAAGCATTAGCTGCCACTTTACTTGTTCAGTCACAAATCAGCCAGGTCCAGGCGTGGCGCCTCAGAGACGGCTGTTGCAATTCAAGGCCTGATCACAACAACATGGATGGCACGATCAGTCGAATCGGTTTTCCAGAGACTTGCCCAGTGCTGTGCCACGGTCAAACTCCTGCACAGCAGGGCTCACATGTCTGTCATCCAGCATCTAAATTTCACGCGCCTTGAGCGTGAACATCCCTTAACCAGTGCTGCCGTCGTGCGTCTTGTCGGCCTCAGAGGTGAACGCATCGGCATAAAACTCGTCTGCCGGCAAACCTGCCTGAAGGTAGTCAACCTGGGCCGAATCCACCACAATCGGCGCACCGCAGGCGTAGACCTGATGACCGCTCAAATCAGGCAAGTCTTGCAGCACAGCTCGGTGCACAAAGCCCGTTCGTCCGCTCCACCCGTCTTCGGGAAAAGCATCTGATATGACTGGTACATAGCGCAGGTTGGGCATCTCGGTGAGTTTGGTCTGAACCCAACTGTCAAGGTACAAATCAGTCGGACGACGCCCCCCCCAATACAAGGTTACATGGCGCTTGCTGGCTTGGTACTGCAGATGCTCAATCAAGGCCTTGATCGGTGCAAAGCCCGTACCGGAAGCCAGCAGCACGATTGGCTTGCGGCTGTCGTCGCGCAGATAAAAGCTGCCATAGGGCCCCTCAATGCGCAACACTTCTTTTTCCTTCATATCACCAAATACGTGATCAGTGAACTTGCCTCCAGGCATGTGGCGCAGGTGCAGTTCCAGTCCACCATTGCTCAAACGATGGGGCGCATTGGCCATGGAGTAACTCCGCCGCATGCCATCGCGCAGTAGAAACTCGACGTATTGGCCAGCATGGTATTGAAATTGGTCATTGGCCGGCAGTTGCAATTTCATGACAATGACATCTGCCGAAACTTTTTCAAGTGAATTAACCCTGGCCGGGAATTTCTTGATGGCAAATGCCCCAGCTGCCGTAACCTGGCGCGACTCGAGCACCACATTGCTGGTGGCCGTGGCGCAGCAAGTCAGCACCATGCCCTGTGCCTCTTCGTCGGCATTCAGTGCCTTGCTCTGGTGCGCAGCATGGGACACGTCGCCGCTGAGTTTTTTACACTTGCATGAGCCGCAGGCACCATCTTTGCAGCCATAGGAAAGGTTGATTCCTTGGCGAATGCCCGCGTTCAAAATAGTTTCATCGGGATTGGTTGAAAATGTTCGTCCGCTGGGCTCGACGGTGATGATGATGGCTGATGGTGTGGCAACGCTGCTGCTCATATTTTGGTTATCCTTGTGGCTCGCTTCAAACTTGAAAGGTCTTGATTTT
>CAIYNH010000393.1 GCA_903927495.1 uncultured beta proteobacterium | reverse complement strand
TCACCGACAGCGAATGGTTCAAGGCCAAGCACGCCAGTGGTGAAATTAATCCGGCAGTCTGGAAACGCGAGTCGATCAAGAGCGCCGCCAACTGCTTGGCCTGCCACAGCAGTGCCGACAAGGGCAATTTTGATGAGCACAGTGTCAAAATTCCAAAATAATCGGCCTGCACTAGCGCCACAATGCCGTGGTAATTTTGATATTTACTGACCTTCATTGAACCTGACCCGATGCAACGCACCCTGATCTGGGATCTTCCCACCCGACTCTTTCATTGGACATTGGCGCTCAGTTTTGTCGGTGCCTGGCTAACCAGTGAGGGTGATCAGTGGCATTCAATTCACGTATTTCTGGGTTACCTGGCTTTGGGAATGGTGAGTTTTCGGCTGGTCTGGGGCCTGATGGGTTCGCACTTTTCACGTTTTTCCTCGTTCTGGTTCAGCCCCAAAGAGGCACTGTCGTATCTGAGCGAGGTCATGGCCGGCCACGCCAAGCGCCACGTCGGCCATAACCCGACCGGCAGTTGGGCGATTTACATCTTGCTGGCATTGACCGTGCTGCTGGGGGTAACCGGCATCCTGACACTGGGTGGGGATGAGCAGCAGGGCGTTGCCGCAGGCTGGTTGAACTTTGGTCAGATTCAGACCCTCAAAAAACTCCACGAACTGACTGCCATCGTGATGCTGTTGGTGGTTATGGGGCACCTCGCAGGTGTGGTGGTGGAGAGTGTTCAGCACCAGGAAAACCTGGCGCGCTCGATGCTTACGGGCTTCAAAATGACTGAGGACTCAACCCCTGTCGCACAATCGCGTGGCCGCGTGGCCTTGCTAATGGCACTGGTGATGGCTGTTTTTTCTGGCTGGTGGTTCTATTACGCCATCGATGAACAAATGGACAGCATGAGCTGGTACAGCAAACTTGAAAGTGGCAGTGACGACGAACTGCATGTCAAGTTTATTGGTAAACAACTCCCTGACAACAAACAGTGGCGCGACGAATGTGGCAGTTGCCATGCAGTGTTTTACCCGGCGCTGTTACCGAGTCGCTCCTGGAAAAAGATGATGGCTGAGCAAGACCAGCATTTCGGCTCTGATCTGGGCCTGGATGGACCTACTGCGGCGGCCTTGCTGAAGTTCCTGACAGACAACTCAGCCGACCAGCAAATAACCGAGGCCGCCTTCAAAATCGGGCAGTCCATCCCAAAAAATGCCACCCCACTGCGCATCACCGAAACCCCTTATTGGCTAAAAAAGCACCACGAGATCACTGCTGCCGACTGGGCCAATCCGTTGGTTAAAAGCAAAAACAACTGCGCTGCCTGCCACACCGATGCCGACGCAGGAAGCTTCGAGGATGCCGCGATGCGCATTCCCAAACCTCCGCAGGCAGCATCCGCACCTGTGCCAACCAAAGTCAAACCCTGATCCTGTAGTTTGAATTTGATATCAGTACTTACCCCGCTGATCCCTCCAAAATGGGCATGCTGTTGGCTCTGATTTCACCTCTCTTTCAGCTCAACTCAGCTCTTGCCATCGATCAGGATTCGTCCGAGAATGGCTCGTCGCCTATCGACTCAGCTTAGAGTCTCTCGTGATGGGGCGATCAGACAGGCACCATTTCGGAAGTCTAGTGTCTGTTCTGGCTCGGACTGTAGCGGTACTGCCTGCACTGCCTGGTTGACTTCCGCAACGGAAGTTGAAGGGGAATGTCATGTTTAAACACATTTTGATACCTACTGATGGCTCTGAGCTCTCGAACATCGCCGTAGTCAATGGCGTAGCGTTTGCCAAGGAGATCAATGCCAAAATCACCGGCCTCACGGTCACAGTGCCGTACCACTACGTTGCCTATGAGGTTTTGCAGGTCAACGACACCGACGAGCAGCACGCCAAGGCCATGAAGGTGCTGGCAGATCGCAATCTGAGTGCCCTCAAAGATGCCGCCGAAAAGGCCGGGGTGGAATGCTCACTGCTGCAACGCAGCAGTGAGCATCCGTACGAGGAAATCGTTAATACGGCACAGGAGTATGGGTGCGATGTAATCTTTCAAGCGTCGCATGGCCGCCGGGGTGTACGAGCGCTGATTATGGGCGGCGAAACTCACAAGGTGTTAACCCATACAAAGATCCCAGTGCTGGTGTTTCGCTAAAACCTGCCCTGTGAATCTTTGCTTTTCTCCATGCCTGACGTTCAACTTTGATGGCCAACTTCGGAGAAAGCAGACCGGCATCAGTAGATACTTTTCGGTGTCATTGCATTTCCAGATCGATACGAAACTAGGCGCGAAGCCGCAGACAGTGCTGACGCACGGCGAGGCGAAGCAACAAAGTGTCGGATTGACATGGAAATGGAATCAGGCATTCACGATATAACCTCCCTAAACCAGCCACTAACTAGAGCGACAAGCGTTCGACCGTGACAATAGGTCTACAGTCTTGGCGCAACTCGGGTGGCCAATGCAATTCTGCACAACTATCGCAAGCAACGGGGCTACAGAATCCCTTACTTTTGCAACAATACAATTGGAACCTAAGCATGCCACGTATTTCTTTTGAAGATATGAAAGCCCAATTCAAGCACGTTCTGATTAAAAAGGGCTGCGATGAAGGCACCGCTGACCTATCAGCCCAGCTAATGACCGAAACCAGCTGCGATGGCGTGTATTCGCACGGCGTGAACCGCTTTGCGCGCGTGGTGGAATACATCGACAAGGGCTATATTGACCTCAAGGCTAAACCGACCAAGGTCGAGGGGATCGGTGGCTTCGAGCGCTGGAACGGCAACCTCGGTCTGGGCAACGTCAACGCCAGACTTGCGATGGACCGCGCCATCGAACTGGCACGCTTGCACGGCATTGGCTGTGTCGCACTGGGCAACACCAACCACTGGTTGCGCGGTGGCAGCTACGGTTGGCAGGCTGCGGACGCTGGCTGCGTCGGCATCTGCTGGACCAACACTCAGCCTAATATGCCAGCCTGGGGGGCGCGCGACAGACGCATCGGAAACAACCCGTTCATCATGGCGGTACCGCGCCAAGGCGGCCATGTGGTGGTGGACATCGCCATGGCGCAGTTTTCCTACGGACAGATGGAAAACAAGGCCCTGCACGGAGAAATGTTGTCGGTTCCTGGGGGCTATGACGCACAGGGCCAGCTATCGTGCGATCCGGGCGAAATCGCTAAAACCGGGCGCGTGCTGCCAATTGGCTATTGGAAAGGTTCGGCACTCTCGATCGTGCTGGATCTGGTGGCCACGGTGCTGTCTGGAGGGCGCTCAACCTCAAACATTGGCAAACTCGGCAGTGACGAGTACAGCATGTCACAGATGTTCATCACTCTGGATGCCAATCGCATCGCGGGTGAAGACTACCTGAGTTCGGCAGTCAACGAGGTGCTGGACAATTTGCATGACTCAGAACTTGTCGATCCTCGCCAAGCGGTGCTGTATCCCGGCGAAAACTCGCTGGCAATCCGCAATACCAACCTGAGCAACGGTATCCCCGTCGATGACGGTGTGTGGGCCAAAATCCAGTCTCTCTAAGCCGCCGTAACGCCATAAAGATGCCTCGTAAACGAGCATCAAGCGGGTCTTAACCTGAATGGTCATCCGCGGCGCAACTCCGATGACTCGTGGATGCCAGATATCGGACGACGAATTGAGTGGTCGTTTCATCAGCTTTTGGCACGTAGTGCACGTTCGTGACCGTCGGCAATACGATCTCTCAATTTCACGAAAGTTCGAACGTCAAGCTTCGGGCGAACAGGTTGAGGTCTGCTCAACTACATTCAAGCCAAAGGCTATCTCGACTTTGCTGAGCTGACCCTTGACTCCATGCAGGGCTTTTGGGTGAATAAACCATGAGCACTTACTAAATTCAGACTTCCTGATCCGCAAGGAATTCCGAATGGCACTGATCGCGTCTTGTAGCAGTGGCTTCCAGCCGCAGACGCTGGGGACAAGCGGCAAGATGCCGCTTCCACAAGTGCCACGCCTGATTCCGATTTTTGTCGCATTTGCATAGCGCGGATCAGGAAGTCTGAAATTGTTATGGTAGGCAGTCTGTTGTTCGATCAAAACCGAATCGTGTACATATCGCCCGCCAGCCGTATCGCTTGACACGCATCCAGACCAGATGACGCTGCTCCACTTCAAGCCACTGCACCCAGAGCATGACTTCAAGCATCTGCTCCACGTCCTTAGGGCTGGGTTGGAAACGACAGTGCGTGCGCTCAACAGTGCATCTTATGCAAGCCAGATAGGCGTTAGAGCACAATTATTCTGCAGCTCCAAGACTCCATACCTGACACCAACTGAAGCTATTCGACAATTTCTAGCGTCACAGCTTCTTCACCCAATATGGCCTGGCAAGCGAGCCAGAGCTGACAGTGCTGACGCACGGCAAGAGGAGCAACAAAGTGTCGGATTGACATGGCAATGGAATTACGGGCAGCCAGGACTATTGCGCCAGTAGCCGTTGACGTGGATGCCATCGCTGCGCACATAGGCGTTGACCCACACCTTGAAGCAGCCATTGACTGGGTTGACTGAGTTCGGTGGTGTGATGATGCTGGTACCCACGGCTGCCGGGTTACCGGGCCAAACAGCGGCGCTGCTGGCGCAGGTCGGCAGCACCGGATCAGCCCCGTTGCGATAGACCCAAGGCGCAGTGGGTGCTGGCTGCGACCACAAGCCGACTCTGGCCGCGACGGCACTGGCCTGGGCGCGGGCGAATTGACTGCGGACAGCAGCGCTCAATTCACACTGGTAGGATTGGTAAAACCAGGCCATGCCGGTGGCCACCTGATCTAGGTTGGCATATGCGCAACTGTCGCCGAATACCGAGCCCACAACACGGCCATATTTGTCCGTTTTTGCGTAAGCGACCTGCACGGTTTTACCAAGCAATGCATGCTCAAGGGCAACTTGCGACGAGTTGCCGAAGGCTTGCGCCAACTCCGGTGCGTCAATGCTGTCCAAGCGGATTTTGTAGTGGCTGCCAGCAACGCTCAGCGTCAGGGTGTCGCCATCATGAACTGCCGTGACCGTACCCAGCAGCACGCTTGCGGCTACTTCAACGCCGCACAAAGTGCCGCTTTGGCTGGAGGCCGGGGTGCCGCTCAGTGCCAATAAATCATCCGTGGCGTGGGCATCAGGTTGGCCAGCGTCACCACCGCCACAGGCATCAAGCAGCATCGACAGCAATATCAATAGCAGAATTTTCATGCTTTGGGTTGAGGGCAGTTGCAGCGAGCGGGTCGCGCTGCTCAAGGCAGTTCGGCGTTGGCCAATCGGCCCACAATCACTTCAGCGCGTCCAGCCACGTAGTTTGAATTAGGCAATTTTTCAAAGTACTTGGGCCGTGGCAGTATGACCGCCAGGCGGGCAGCTTCGTACGCACTGAGCTGTGCGGCAGGTTTGCGGTAGTAATGCTGGGCAGCAGCCTCGGCACCAAACACACCCTCCCCCCACTCCACGCTATTGAGGTAAATCTCCAGAATGCGCTCCTTGTCCAGAATAGCTTCAAGCAACAAAGTCAGCATAAACTCCTGCCCTTTGCGAAGCAGCGTGCGCTCACCAGACAAAAACAGGTTTTTTGCCAGTTGCTGCGTGATGGTGGAGCCGCCCACCACCTTGGCTTGCTTGTCGGGTTTGGTGGGTGCTGGGGACGCGGCAGTTTTGGCATCGGGCTTGGCAGGATTTTTAGCTTTTGCTTTTGCTTTTGCCACTTGCTCTTGGGCCTTGGCGTTTTTTTGCCAAGCTTTCTCAAGGGCGTTCCAATCCACCCCGTCGTGGTTGACAAAGCCATCGTCTTCACTGGCGATCACAGCGCGTTTCAGACTGTCAGAAATCAGCGGGTAGGGTGTCCATTGCTGACGCCAGCGCAAAGTCCCTTTTTCAGTGGCCACGCGCCAGGCTTCAGAGCGTTCAAACGCGGTTGATTGCGGATTAATCACCAACATGGCGGCAATCCGCGCCACAAAAAATAGCTGCAACAAGGCCAAGGCTAGCGCCATCAGGCTGAGCCAGCGCAACAGCGGTTTCATCGCTTCAAGCCATCAGCTTGCGCAATTCGTCCAGCACCTGACCCGAAGGCGGGCGCACTCCGCGCCAGATCAAAAAGGCTTCGGCGGCTTGTTCCACCAGCATGCCCAGGCCGTCTCGAGGATGCGCGCCATGGGCGGTGGCCCAGTCCATGAATCCTTGGGCACCGGGACCATACATCATGTCGTAAGCCAGCGCCCCGGGCTTCAAGACGTGCTCGCCGACCGGCACACCGGTGCCGCTCAGGCTACTTGCGGTGCCGTTAATGATGACATCATAATCAGTCTCTAGGGCTTTCAGGTCATGCGCTACAAGCTCTACTTTTTGTAGCAATGCCAAGGCTTGGTGGCGTGCCACCAAGGTGCTGGCCTTGTGCAGGGTGCGGTTGGCTACGCTGATGTGTGCGGGCCGGGCGTTGATCAGGGGGCCGAGTACACCGGCTGCCGCGCCGCCTGCGCCAAGCAGCAACAGGCGCAATCCCTTGAGTGGCAAACCGGCGTTGCGCTCTATGTCGTCCACCAGGCCAATGCCATCGGTGTTATCGGCCAGGATCTGACCCTCTTTGAAGGTCAGAATGTTAGAGGCTTGCGCCAGCAAACCGCGCTCGCTGGTTTGGGTCGCCAGTTTGGCTGCTTCAAGCTTGAAGGGCACGGTGATGTTGCAGCCGTGCCCGCCCGCGTCAATGAAGGCTTGCACACTGGCATCGAAGTGATCCAGTGGAATTTCGCGCTTGTCGTAGTGCAGCTTTTGACCGGTCAGCTCGGCAAAGCGGGAGTGAATCCAGGGTGAGCGGCTGTGCGATACGGGGTTACCCATGACGCAGTAGTAATCGGTGGGTGAAGTTTGGGTCATGGTGTGGGTCGGGTTATTTGGGGCTGATTTTGGTCTCTAACGTGTCATCTCTGGTGAACTTGAAGCGTGAGACCACGGCAATCTGATCGGCCTGACGACGCATGGCTTTGTTGAACTTGCCAAACGGTCCGGCACCGCGCGCAATGGCTTGGGCGCGCAAGTCCAGCGCCGGGATGTCCGAGCTTTGCAGCACTTCGGTTGAAAGTACCTGTCCGTCATGGTTGATGTTGACGATCATGGTCAGCTCACCGTAGAGTTTTTGGCCGTTCAACTGCGGGAAATTGTCAGTGCCCCGGTCCTCGATGGCACGCCGCAGGTGATCGTAATACACCGCATACACCGCTTCCCGCGTGGCGGGGCTGATGTAGCGCTTTTTGGGACGGGCGTTTTCACTGTTGATGCGCCGCTCGATCTCAGCCAGTAGCTTGATCAGTTGGCGACGTTTTTCCTCGCGCTGCAGTTGCTCCGGGGTCGGGTTGGCTTGATGCGGATCAAGCGCAGGCATGGCTGCTAGCAGGGTCCGCACCTGCGCCAGCATCAGGTATTGCTGTTCCTGCATATCGCGCAACTGGCGCTGCTGGTCTTGTTCGCTGTCTTCGCCGGTGGCGGCCAGGAGCGCCGGCGGCAAGGGGCTGGTGGCGCGGCCCTGGCTGGCATCGCCACCACCGGCCATCGCAGCCTGAGCGATGGCGGTCGCCTTTTCAGGCTGTTCTGAGGTGTGGGCGTTGACCAAAATGACTTCCAGCGGAGTGTCCTGAAAGACCCGGTTGAACCCCTCGGGGTCCACAAAACGCACGGTCAGCACAGCCGCATGCACGGCAATCGACACGCCAATGGCCATTTGCAGGGTGCTAAACGAACGCAGTTTCACGGGTTTACAGGGTCTCCGGGAGCTGCAGTGTTGTCAAGGGTTTCAGACTCGCTCAAGTCCATCGCAATGGCGATGGGTCCGGCCACGGTGTCATCGTCCAGGTCCTCATCAGACTCAGCACCGGGTTTCTCGGATTCGGTATCGAGCCGCTCGAGCACCGTGCCATGAATGTCCAGCGACACCAAGTCGATGTCACCGAGTTTCACCCGTACCCGCGCGCCGCGCGGCAGGCCCTGTGCGCCCATTACCGGCAACACCAGCGGCAGGTCATCAGCGCGCACCAGGTTGTCCTTGAACAGGGTCGCTTCGATCTCGGTGATGCCTTGTTGCTGTACATACTTCAGAATCCAGAAGCGCTCCATGGCATTCTGAAAGCCGTTGTAGGCAAAATAGGCCGAATCAAAGCTGGAAATGATCGAAAACAGCTCGGCATCTTTGGGTTTGAACGGTGCCACCAGTGCTGCCGTTTTACCGTGCCGGGCGCAGGCAATGATTTGCCACTGGTTCACCAGGTCGGTGTAGCGGCGCAGCGGCGAGCTGCTCCAGGCATAGCTTTTGACGCCAATTCCCGCGTGCGGCAAAGCCTTGGTTCCCATACGCACTTTCACACCAGGAGCCATCGAGGCCTGACTGCGGTAAATGCCGGGCACGCCCAACTCGGCCATCCAGCCGCCCCAGGTGCTGTTGGCCAGAATCATGGCCTCCGACACGATCAAATCCAGTGGTGCCCCACGCTGGCGCACACTGATCTGAACTTGCTCAGAGCCATTGGGCTCGGCACCGTCATTTCCGAGCAATCGGTAGTTGTAGTCAGGCCGGTTGAAGTTTTCGGGTTTGCCGCGCACGACTTCACGCCTGGCTTTTAACTCTTTCGCCAAGCGGTATAAAAATGAGAGCTGCGCACGCTTTTGCAGTAAGGGTTGGGGATCAATTTGATGTGTGAAATCGGGGTCTTCCAGCCAGTCAATGGTGACGATTGAATCCAACTGATCGTGGCGCAAATTGGCACCGATGTGGACACGTTCCAGCCGGGTTTCATTGCCTTTGATGGTCAGCGTGGCTTCATCCAGCGTGACGTACAGCGACACCGCCGGGCAGTCGCGCCCTTCCATCAAGGTGTAGTTTTGCACCACCTCGTCAGGCAACATAGTGAGCTTGTAGCCCGGCATGTACACCGTGGACAGACGCGCACGCCCGACCAGATCCACCGCACTGCCCGGCGCAATGGCCAACCCAGGGGCTGCGATGTGGATACCCAGCACCACCGTGCCACTGCCCAGACCCTGCACCGAGAGCGCATCATCAATCTCGGTGGTGGCGGAATCGTCAATCGAGAAGGCCCGCACGGCCGACAAGGGCAACTCGTCCTTGATGAGCGGTGCTTCCAGCTTGTGGAACCCCGTGCCTTTGGGGAAATTCTCCAGCAGAAAG
>CAIYNH010000392.1 GCA_903927495.1 uncultured beta proteobacterium | reverse complement strand
GCACTGGCCCAGGAGATGCCTTCATGAAGCTATGGATCCAATGGTTGCAATCGGTACGCTGTCTGCGCCCGGCCTGTACTCGCTCCCTCACCTTTTTATGGATGACTCTGGTGTTGATGGGGCTGTGTTGCCGCTCTGATAACTTGGGTGTCACCAGCTTTGTGCGCGTCTTGAACCTGCGCGGGGATGCATACCATCGATTCCTTCACCTCTTTCACAGCAAGGCTCTGAACCTTGATGTTTTGACATCGTGCTGGGTGCGCCTGTGCATGGTGCTGTTTCGCCCATTTGAGGTCGGACAGCGCTTGGTCTGCATCGCTGATGGCATCAAGGCACCCAAGGAGGGCAAACGCATGCCACCCGCCAATCAATTGGCGGTACAGACGGCTATTGGCGACTACCTGACCGCTAAGGCAACGCGCGTTGCCGCAGGCACCGGTGCACTGACCCCGACGCAAACCGGCTTGTTGAACGCCAGCGTAAACCCACGCCTACCCTACAACCTGGACTCCTGGGATGGATACCCCATCAACTGCGAGGTGGTTTTGCAAACCGCCAAGACGCTAGGCAAAAAGCTCGTGGTGCTGTCAGGCGATTCACACAACGCGTGGTTCAATAACCTGACGCTGCTCGATGGAACCAAAGTGGGCGTGGAATTTGCCACATCTTCTGTGACTGCACCGGGCTTTGAAAGTGCTGGTTTGGGCGGTCTGGCAAGTTCGCTCGACGGTAGCGCATTGGTGCCGAAGCTTGGCAACGCTGCCATCGGTGCTGGCCTAGGACTGATCGACGACCTCAATTACAGTGACACCATTCAGCGCGGCTACTTGCTCATGACTATCACTGCTGACGCGGTCAAGGGCGAATACGTGTTCATGAGCACAATCAAATCAAGCACCTACACCGCAGCAACGGGCAAGACCATCACGGTAGCAGCTTCAGGTGGTGTGACTTACGCTTGCGTCTCAGCCTTTGCAACCCGGCCCCACACTAATCGCTTTGCCTCACTTCAAGCGCGAAATCCGATTGAGTGTGGGCGCGTTGACAATGCCTTTAAGACGGAAACAGCCTAAGGCACCGGTGCCATGCTGCAAACTCTTCCAATGCATTGCACACGCACGCCCACCGGCTTGGGAGGGGTGGCTTCCATCTCGTGCGTTTGCGCCATTCGCACGGTGCAGTCGCCGGGAATGGTGCTGCACAAATCGGCATCGCTGATGCCGACTTTTTTTTGCGTGAGCCGGTAATCTTTCAAAAACTCTGCCGCAATCTGCTCGGCGTTCATATGCCCAACCCGCATATAGCTTAATGCGCCGACATAGGCGAAGTACTCAACACCAAGTTTTTTCAATGATGAGCCGTTCTGTGTATGGCGCAAATCCCGCAGGCACTGGGCATAGGCGTTGGAGTCCCGGTACATGTGCTTGTAGCACTGTTCCTTGGCAGTTGCTGCTGCGTCCGAGATAGTTTGCTGTCGAGCGTCGGGCTTGGCCCATGCGCAAGGGACTTGTCCAAGCAAGGTGACAACCAGCAGTACTGTAGCGGAGGAATTGGTAATGACGATGGGCATGGTCTTCAGAATGGAAAAAGCCCTCCCGTTTCCGGGAGGGCTTGTAGCGATGTGCACTATCAGTTCAAACGAGTCACACGTGCTGCCGGTGGGCTCACTGGTGAGTTGGCCTTGAAGTAGGCAATAAAGGCGTCCAGGTCCAGCATCTTGGTGTCGGTGATGTTGCTGCCGGTAGCCATCACCGTAAAGTTGTCGCCGCCGCTGGACAGGAAGCTGTTGGTCACAATCTTATAGCTCTTGG
>CAIYNH010000391.1 GCA_903927495.1 uncultured beta proteobacterium | reverse complement strand
GGTGGCTCGGCGCACGATGTCTTCATGACCCAGCGTGATCGGGTCAAAAGTGCCAGGATAGACGGCAATCACATTGTTGGCCATGGTTAAAGTTTCAGGTCAGTGGGTGGTGCGACATTATCGACCCGCCGGTCGATGCTGACCGCAATGCGCTTGAGCAAATGCGCGTGCACGGCACCGGCTTTGAGGTGGCGATGCACATACAACCCGCTCCCCTGCAATTGCTCGGTATCCCATCGCACAGGTGCTTCCAGATAAACAAAACCGTTGCTAGTCACAGCCCGCCCTGCGGCCTGCACCCCAGCATTGAACACGTTCGAATCAAATGGTGGATCCAGAAAGATCAACTCAAGGCTGCCCGGTGGTGCCTGTCTAAGCACAGAAACTCCGTCTCCTCGCGTAACTTGAACAGCATCAGTCTTCAATTGCATCTGAATCAGCTTGAGTTGCGCTACCAATGCCCCGTCCTGTTCGATCAAACGAACTTCTTTGGCTCCGCGCGACGCTGCCTCAAAGCCCAATACCCCGGTGCCGGCAAAGGCATCCAGACAGCGCCAACTGGTCAGGTCCGGACCAAGCCAATTGAACAGGGTCTCACGCACGCGGTCCGGCGTTGGTCGCAAACCGGGTTTGTCGGCCACAGGCAGTTTGGTTCGCTTCCACTGGCCGCCGATGATGCGGACTTCGTGGGTTTGCACAGGCTTGGGCCGGATCGGTTTTCTGAGGGGATTCCGAGGTTGACGTTCATCAGTATTTTTTGACTTCATGGGCATAGCTTAACCAGATGCCTCAAACACCACCCAGGACCACGGTTGCCATCTTTTCAGGTTGCAATTTGCGCCCAAAAGCTGCCTTGATATCGGCCACTGTAACCTTGTCAATTTGTTGCGTCCAGGTATCGAGGTAATTCAAGGGTAGTTTGTTCCAGGCGATATTGGTGACGTTGTCAAGCAGTTTTCGATTGCTGTCCAGGCGCAGCGCAAAACCACCTATCAGGTTATCTTTGGCGGCTTTGAGTTCCACCGGGGTGGGGCCTTCAGTGACAAAGCTGGCCAGCACTTCGCGCGAAACGCGCAGCGCCTGCTCGGCCTGATCCGGGCGTGTTTGCAGACCGATGGTGAACGCACCGGCGTGCAATCCGGGTGAAAAATAGCTGTAAACGCTGTAGCTCAGACCACGCTTTTCACGCACTTCGTGGGTCAGGCGCGAGACAAAACCGCCGCCGCCCAAAATGTAATTTCCCACCGTAAGGGCAAAAAAATCAGGGTCGTCACGCTTGTAGCCGGGTTGACCAATCAACACATGTGCCTGGGCTGAATCAAATGCGATGCGCTGTTCGCTGGGTTGAACAAGCGGTTCCACCTCAGCCACTGCGGGTAGCACTGAGCAGTTGGATGCCAGCGCGGAACTGTCGATTGCCCCATTTGTCAGTCTCGAGAGCAGTTGTGTCACCAGTGCGTCTGCCTGTTCACGGGTGAGCGCGCCCACCAAGGTCACCTTGGCTCGGCAGGGCTGGATCAGTTGGCGCTGCAGTGCCGCCATATCGTCGACACTGATGCGTGCCAAGGTGGCTTCAGTGGCTTCATAGCCATACGGATGCGAGCCAAACACGGCTTGCTCAAACGCACGCTCCACCAGTGTGGCTGGGCGGGTGTTGGCTTCTTTGATGGCGGCATTGAGGGTTTCGCGCTCGCGCTGCCAGATGTCCGCAGGAAACGACGGCTCAGCCAACTGGCGCGCTGCCAACAGCACAGCTTTGGTCAGCAAATCAGGGTAGGTCAAGGAGCGCAGGGCAAAACTCATCCGGTCGTGACTGGCGTGGCCAGAGAAACTTGCACCCAAATCTGCCCAGGCCTCGCCCAATGCGTTTTCGTCGAGTGCTGACTCACCCCGAGCCGAATTGGCCCGCACACCCATGCCGCTCATAATGGCAGTGACACTGGCTAAACCGATCTGAGGAGGTGGGTCGCGACGGCCACCAGCATCAAAATCAAGCTGCACATCGACCATCGGGAGGGCATGACTTTGGGCCAGATAAACCTGTGTACCACTGGCCTGAGTCCAGTGTTCAAGTGCAATGCCAGCGTTTGAAGAATTTGCATAAAAAAGGCCTAAAGTGCCCATGAATAAAGCGTTGATAGCTAGCGTTTTGATAGTAATCATGAAGTCAATTCCTGGCAGTGTCAGTGTCTGGAGCCGGCTACTGGTGCTCGCGGCTGGCGGGTTTTGTTGAGGGGCTGAGGCAGCAACTGTGCCACCGTCATCTGGTCATCACCAAAATATTTCGCCGCAACCGACTTGACTTGCTCTGCCGTCACCGCGCGCAGTCGTTCGATTAAACGCTCGTTGGCATCGAGCGCTTGGCCTTGGGTCCAACTGGTACCGAGTTCACGTGCCTGGTTGAAAACTGAATCGAGTTTGTAGACTGCGCTGGCGACCCATTGGGTTTTGACTCGGTTGAGCTCAGACTCCAGCACACCATCCCGGGCAACGCGTGCCACTTGTTCCCGCAGTGCGAGCTCAACCTGCTCGGTTGACTTGCCCTGCGCCGGTACGCCGCTCAGGGTGAACAACTGCGGACCACGACCCCATAGACCGTTGTCCGACCCGGCGCTGTCGGCTACACGGTTGGGGCCTTGCATCAGGGCGCGCTCCAGGCGAGCACCGCTGTAACCGTCGAGCACCGCCGACAACACCGTCAACGCCAGCGCATCGGACTCGTCCTGACTGCCATCAAACGCTTTTAATGACGGTACCTTGAACGCCAACGTCACATAAGCCTGTTCTGCCGGAGCTTTGAAGGCTATGCGCTTTTGGCCGGCCTGCGCGGGTTCATCACGAGGCTTACGTACTGGCACCGGGCGCGTGGGCAAGCTGCCGTAATATTTTTGCGCCAAAGCCAGCACCTGCTTGGCTTCAACATCACCAGCCACCACCACGGCAGCGTTGGCTGGCACATACCAGCGCTGAAAGAAACTGCGTGCATCTTCAGGTGTCAAGGACTGCAAATCACTCATCCAGCCGACAATCGGACGACGATACGGTGATGCTACAAAAACAGCAGCATGCAACGCTTCATTCATAAGCGCTCTGGGGTTATCTTCAGTGCGAAGGCGGCGCTCTTCCTTGACCACTTCAAGCTCTTTAATGAACTCCTCGTCGGCCCACTGGTTATGGGCAAAGCGATCTGCTTCGAGTCGCATTACATCTTCCAGCTTGTCGGAAGGGATCTGTTGGTAATAACCCGTGTAATCGTGACTGGTAAAGGCGTTTTCACGCCCGCCCAATGCCGCGACTTGACGTGAGAATTCACCAGCTTTGATGCTGGGCGTGCCCTTAAACATCATGTGTTC
>CAIYNH010000390.1 GCA_903927495.1 uncultured beta proteobacterium | reverse complement strand
GGCATTCGAAAACCTGAAGGCGGCTCAAGTTGAGTTTGAAAAATCTCTCTCTCAAACGAAAATAATAGCCAGTGGTACGGCTTTTGAGGCAAGTTTGCCGCGTATCTCTGCGCTACGTGCCACACAAGCGCAAGCCCAGGAAAAAGTGTTGGCGATTGTGTTGGCCAATGGGGATGCCGTCAGTTTGCTCAATAGCGAAGAAACTCCGGCATGGCGGCAATTGAAGGCAGAGTTGCTGAAGCAGGGTCAGGCTGCAGATAAAAGCTCGGCCGAGGCACACCAGCAGGTGATACAAAAAAGTAACTTTGCCATTGGTTTGTCTATTGGCGCGGCATTATTGGCTGTGTTGGGGGCGGTTGGGTTGGGTTTTGCAATGCAGTCTGCAGTTCGCAAAGAACTCGGTGGTGATCCCAGTGATGCCCGTGAAGCTTTGTCTGGCATAGCACAAGGCAGACTCACCACGCTGATCATCAATAAGGGATCGCCTGATAGTTTGATGGGCACCATGCTGCAAATGGAGCACGCATTAGAGCAATTGGTTAGTGGGGTTCGCCAGTCCGCTGGGGGAATTGCCACGTCAACCCATGAAATTGCTGCCGGCAGCCAGGATTTGAGCAATCGCACTGAGAGCCAGGCCACTGCCCTGGAAGAGACTTCGGCATCAATGGAGCAACTTGGCGAGACGGTAAAGCAGAACTCGGAAAATGCACGCCAGGCCAACCAGTTGGCACTTAACGCGTCTACTGTTGCCGTTCAGGGTGGCGCAGTGGTCGGGCAAGTGGTCACAACCATGCGTGGCATCAATGAAGCCTCCCGCAAAATTGCCGACATTATCAGTGTCATCGATGGCATTGCCTTTCAGACTAATATTCTGGCATTGAATGCCGCAGTTGAGGCTGCTCGGGCTGGTGAGCAGGGCCGTGGTTTTGCAGTGGTTGCCTCTGAGGTTCGCTCTTTGGCCGGACGCAGTGCTGAAGCTGCAAAAGAAATCAAAAGCCTGATTGCGACCAGCGTCGATCGTGTTGAGCAAGGCTCGGCACTGGTGGATCAGGCCGGCACCACCATGAACGAAGTTGTCAGTGCGATCAAGCGTGTAACCGACATCATGGGTGAAATCAGCGCCTCCAGTAGCGAGCAGGCGCTGGGTGTGGCGCAAGTCGGTGAAGCTGTCAAATTGATGGATCAGACCACGCAGCAAAACGCTGCTCTGGTTGAAGAAATGGCGGCAGCAGCTAACAGTCTGAATAGCCAGGCTAACGACCTAGTAGAAGCGGTGTCGGTATTTAAGGTTGGCACCAGTGAGGTTCAATTTCGCTTGACATCAACGCACTCCTGAATTCGATTGACAGACCATTCGGTTTCAAGGTGACTTTGGTCACAGACATGACTGGTGTGTCGAAGGCTTAATCCAAGTCGAATGGCGGCCTACAAGTTGGCACTCATCTGATTGTTGTTGAATAGCGGGTTATTTTTAACTCTAGAGCATGCTAGGCTTGCATTGCTAGCTGCTTTTTTTATAGTAAAAAACTTTTTTTGAAAGCATTCATGAAAACTGCTCATGATCTGGTTGTTGCTGCAAAAGCACGTGTACAGGAAATTTCAATGAGTGATGCTGATGCAGCCATTCGAGATGCCGATGTGCTGGTTGATGTTCGTGAAGCAGATGAATATGCCATCGGTCATCTTGGCGGCGCCGTGCACATGTCGCGCGGCTTGCTAGAGTTCAAGTTCAGCGCTAACCCGGCACTACAGTCACGCGACCTTAATATTGTGTTGTATTGCAAAACCAGTGGACGCG
>CAIYNH010000389.1 GCA_903927495.1 uncultured beta proteobacterium | reverse complement strand
GTAAAGCCGGTCAGTCCAGCTTTGGGTTTGGAGCCACGTCCGGTGGCGCCTTCAGCACGAATCTCACCGCCCGCACCAGTGGCTGCGCCAGGAAATGGCGAGATGGCGGTGGGATGATTGTGAGTTTCCACCTTCATCAAAATGTGCTGCAAAGCACTCTGTTTTTGATAGCTACTTACGCTTGCTGCACTTGTTTTATATGATGATATTGCTGCGAATCTTTCAAGCTCGCAACCGGCCATCACCGAGGCATTGTCAGAGTAGGCCACCAGCATATGCTGGGGGTTGATCTGGTGCGTGTGGCGGATCATGCCAAACAGGCTGTGCGATTGGACTGCACCGTCAATCGTGAACTGGGCATTGAAAATCTTATGCCGGCAGTGCTCACTATTAGCCTGCGCAAACATCATCAATTCGACATCGGTCGGGTTGCGCTGCAACTGGGTGAAGGCTTGCACCAGGTAATCAATCTCATCACCCGCCAGTGCCAGGCCAAACTCGGTGTTGGCCGCCAGCAGTGCGGTTTTGCCGCCATGCAGCACATCCACATGAACCATGGCTGCAGCAGGCAACTCGGTGAACAAATTCAGGGCCGCTTCCCGACTGAACATCACGCTCTCAGTCATGCGGTCATGCAGCAGTGCGGCCACTTCATTGATTTGTTCAACCGATAAGCTGGGATTGCTGAACAAACCTGACTTCAGGGTGATGCGGTATTCAACAATGCGCTCAACGCGCTTCACCACAAAACCGCAGTTGTGCGCAATGTCGGTAGCTTTCGAGGCCCAAGGTGAGACCGTGCCCAAACGCGGTGTGACCACGATCAGTGCGCCCGCACCAGATCCGGTATCGGGATGGCCATAAGTCAACAACGCAGCCAGTTGGGTTTTTAGCTCTGACGAGGGCGGGGTTTCAGTCCCAAGCAAATGCACAAAGCGGGCCGAAACGCCGTTGATCTTGTCATGCACGGCTTGCAGGCCAGGTAGGAGTTGTTGAACACGGAAAGCGCTGAGAGCGCTGCCGCCCTCGAATTGGGTGATATGCAGAGTCACTTTTGGGTGCCTGGTGAGGTGCTGACAAACGTTGAAAATGAAGACCTTGTGAACGCCATTCAATGGCAAGTCGCAATGCCAGTTAATTTTACCTGCCCGTGCAGTTCGCAAGGTCAAGGGTTCCCAATGGGATAATGCGCCTCCATGACAATTACCTACAAAGATTCTGAAGGCATTGCTGGCATGCGGGTTGCGGGTCGACTGGCAGGCGAGTTGCTGGATTACCTGGCTCCTCTGGTCAAACCCGGCATCACCACCAACGAGCTGGACAGCTTGGCTGAAGCCTATACCACGCAGGTGCTACATGCTATTTCAGCGCCCCTGAACTACGCTCCCGGTGGCCATCACCCCTATCCGAAATCAATTTGCACGTCAATCAACCACCAGGTCTGCCACGGCATACCAAATGACAAGCCGCTCAAGAAGGGCGACATCGTCAATGTCGATGTGACCATCATGAAGGATGGCTGGCACGGCGACTCCAGCCGGATGTACATGGTCGGCGAAGTGTCAGTGGCGGCCAAACGCCTGTGTCAACTCACTTATGAAGCCATGTGGCGCGGCATTGTCAAGGTTAAGGCTGGCGCTTACCTGGGTGACATCGGTTATGCCATTCAGAGTTTCGCTGAAGGCCATGGCCTGAGTGTGGTGCGGGAGTATTGCGGCCATGGCATTGGACGCCTTTTCCACGAAGACCCGCAGGTGCTGCACTACGGCAAGCCGGGCTCCCTCGATCAGCTCAAGGCTGGCATGACCATCACCATCGAACCGATGCTCAACGCTGGCCGAAAGGAAGTCAAGGAAATGGGCGACGGTTGGACCATCGTCACCAAAGACCGATCGCTGTCGGCGCAATGGGAACATACGGTGCTGGTCACTCCGACCGGCTATGAGGTACTTACCCTGTCGGCCCAAAGTCCCGCAATTCCCGGCTTTGTAGCGCCTTCGGCATAAGTCACCAGAGCACACAACAATGACCAATTTGACAGAGCTCCGCAACCAATACCGCGCCGACAAGTCAGACTTGCTGGCTGCGCTGGCCAGTAGTGGTGCCTCAACCCGCGAAGTGAACGCGACCCTGCTCAAACTTTCAGCGCTCGCTGACGATACGCTCAAGGCACTCTGGCAGCGTGCCGAATTTGAGCCGCCTTTTGTGCTGGCTGCGGTGGGCGGATTTGGTCGCAAGGAGCTCTTTCCCTACTCCGATGTCGATGTACTGGTGCTGATGCCTGACGATCAGTCTCCCGAAGCTAACGAAACCTTGAAATCCCGAATTGAGCGATTCATCGGCAGTTGCTGGGACACCGGGCTGGAAATCGGGTCAAGCGTTCGAACGCTCTCTGAATGCCTGAGTGAATCAGCCAAAGATGTCACCGTGCAAACTTCCTTGCTTGAGGCCCGGTTGATCACCGGAAGTTCGGCACTATTTGCCAGCTTTCAGGAAGTCTTTTTTGCCACGCTGGATCCCCAGGCATTTTTTGTCGCCAAGACGCTCGAAATGCGTCAGCGTCATACCAAATTTGAAGACACGCCCTACGCACTTGAGCCCAACTGCAAGGAATCGCCAGGGGGATTGCGTGATTTGCAAGTCATCTTGTGGGTTGCCAAGGCGGCTGGGTATGGGCAAAACTGGAATGAATTAGCCAGGAACGGTTTGATGACCGCTTTTGAAGTCAAGCAGCTCAAGCAAAATGAAGCCTTGCTCTGGCTGATCCGGGCCCGGTTGCACCTGATAGCGCAACGCCGTGAAGACCGGCTGGTTTTTGACATGCAGAATGCCATTGCCCAGTCATTTGGTTTCAAAGCACCTGAACTCAGCACCGACAAGCGTGCCTTTGTGCGCCCCAGCGAGATGCTCATGAAGCGCTATTACTGGGCGGCCAAGGCGGTTACCCAGCTCAGCCAGATATTGCTGCAGAACATTGAGGAACGGCTCAACCCGTCGGCGCACGAACCGCAGCCCATTAACGCACGTTTCAGTGAAAAGGCCGGAATGGTCGAGGTGGTCACTGATGACCTGTATCGGCGCGATCCTCACGCTATTTTGGAAACCTTTTTGATCTATCAGACCACGCCTGGACTCAAGGGCCTGTCGGCACGAACATTGCGGGCGCTCTATAACGCCCGTGATTTGATGACTGGCAGGTTTCGTCAGGACCCGGTCAACCGCGCGACCTTCATTCAAATCATGAAGCAGCACGATGGCATCACCCACGCCATGCGACTGATGAACCAGACCTCGGTGCTGGGTCGCTACTTATGGGCCTTTCGCAAAATCGTCGGTCAGATGCAGCACGACCTTTTTCATGTTTACACGGTGGATCAGCACATTCTGATGGTGCTACGCAACGTTCGGCGCTTCTTTATTGTTGAGCACGCCCATGAGTACCCGTTTTGTTCGCAATTGGCAGCCGACTGGGACAAACCCTGGGTTTTGTACCTGGCAGCTTTGTTTCATGACATCGCGAAGGGGCGTGGCGGCGACCATTCCGAGCTTGGTGTAATCGAGGCCCGTCGCTTTTGCAAGCTGCATGGGGTTCAGCAGGACGATGCCAGACTGATTGAGTTCATTGTGCGGGAGCACCTGACCATGAGCCGCATAGCCCAAAAGTCAGACCTCAGCGATGCCGATGTAATCGGCGCTTTTGCCAAGCGTGTGGGCAATGAGCGGTATTTAAGCGCCTTGTATCTTTTCACGGTAGCCGATATCCGCGGGACCTCACCTAAAGTGTGGAATGCCTGGAAAGGCAAGCTACTCGAAGACCTGTACCGCCTAACCTTGCGTGCATTGGGCGGTCACGCTCCCGATCTGCACACCGAGGTCGAGGCCCGCAAGCATGAAGCCCTGATTCAACTGGCCTTGCACGCCCTGCCCTTTGAGGCACATAAAGCGCTCTGGGAGACGGTGGATGTGGGTTATTTCATGCGCCACGATGCCGCCGACATCGCCTGGCATACCCGTCAGCTTTCGCGCCATGTCAACTCTGGCAAATCGATCGTACGAGCCCGCTTGTCGCCCTTGGGCGAAGGCTTGCAAGTGCTGGTGTACACCCCGGACCTTCCCGACTTGTTCGCCCGCATCTGCGGTTATTTTGACCAGGGCGGCTTCAGCATTCTGGAGGCACGGGTGCACACCGCCTACAACGCATACGCGCTCGACACCTTTCAGATCATCACGCAGGAAATGCCTGATCATTACCAGGCGCTCACCAGCATGGTCGAAAGCGAGTTGAGCCGCGCCATCTTGAAAACCGGGCCCCTGCCACCGTCTGGGCGAGGCCGGGTATCGCGCCGCGTCAAGAGTTTTCCGATCACACCGCGGGTCAGTCTGCAACCCGATGAAAAAGGTCAGCGCTGGTTGCTGAATATTTCAGCCAGTGACCGGGTTGGCCTTCTGTACAGCGTGGCACGGGTGCTGGCCAAACACAAGATCAATTTGCAGCTGGCGAAAATCAACACCCTGGGTGAGCGGGTAGACGACACCTTCCTGATTGACGGCCCTGAGTTGCAGCAGAACCGGGCACAGATTGAAATAGAAACCGAACTGTTGGATGCTTTGGCATAAACAGCCCCACCCCCCATCTTGCCAACACCAGGTCAACACCAGCCATGCCGCACCACCCCACCTTAACCGACGACGCAAGAGTGCCCCCCTGCATTCAATGGCTGGAGGCAGACCAAACGCACACCGCCCGCTGGCGTTCCGAGCGCGGCAATGTTCCCGCCAAACGCGTCCTGCTGGCCGACGACACCACCACCGCTGACGATGCCTACAAATCAGCCTGCGAAGGCACTGCCCTGCTCTGGCGTGGTGACTTTCAAAATGCCAAGCAACTACTGAATGCGATAGCACGGCGGATTGACCAAATACCCAAACGCAAACTGAAAAAGTTGGCGCAGGCTATTCCAATGGTTGAAGCTTTTAACCGGCATCGGCTGGCGCAGTCACAACGCGCCCGGCTTCTGGGCATGCTGTTGATTGAACTCCAGGCTGACTACAGCAATGCGCTGCGGCGTGCGCCTGATTTCAAAGTGCCCTGTAACGAAGCCTGGGGAGCGGCCGACTTGGCCGCTGGTACCTCCGTGACCTCGCTGCGTGAGTTGCTAGGCATCAGCAGTGCGCATGAATGGCGTCGCGTCGGAGTTGAAGTGGCAGCACTCGGAGAGGCACCCAACAACCGTATTCATCCGCACTACGGCGTGTTTTCCCCGGTACGTGGGGAATACCTGCAACTGGTTGCCAATGCGCACCTGCCCAAGCCACCTAAAGCTCAGGACAAGCTGGTGGCTTTTGACATTGGCACTGGCACTGGCGTGCTGGCAGCCGTGTTGGCCCGCCGGGGCATCCACCACATTGTGGCCACCGATAACGACCCACGGGCAGTGACTTGCGCCCGTGACAACCTGACCCAGCTCGGCGTAGCCGAACAAGTCAGCGTGCTTGAAACCAATCTTTTTCCGCAAGGCCAGGCTTCCCTCATCGTCTGTAACCCGCCATGGCTGCCTGCGCGACCGGGGTCCCCGCTGGAGCGCGCTGTTTACGACGAAGGCGGGCGCATGCTTGCCGGCTTTTTGCAAGGCTTGCGCGCGCACCTGGCCGCCAAAGGTGAGGGCTGGCTGATCTTGTCCAACCTTGCCGAACATCTGGGCCTGCGCACGCGCGAGGATTTATTGGCTGCGTTTGTACTGAACGGTCTGCGCGTGGTAAGTCGAATTGATGCCAAGCCGGTACACCCCAAAGCCAGTGACACCGACGATGCCTTGCATCAGGCACGCGCCAAAGAAGTCACATCGCTGTGGCGTTTGGCGGCCATGACCGAACACACAAACTGACCTGATGGTGATGCCTGTGAATGCATTGGATTGGCTCCGAATCGATAAATGGCTGTGGGCCGCCCGTTTTTACAAAACACGCAGCCTGGCATGCGAAGAAATTAACAAAGGGCGAGTGCAAGTCAATGGTGTGGTCGTCAAACCCGCCAAAGAACTTAAATCCGGTGACTTAGTGCAGATCCGAAATGATCCGGTCACACGCACCATCACCGTATTGGCCCTTAGCGACAAACGCGGCCCGGCACCTGCAGCAGCACTGCTTTTCAGCGAATCTGAAGAGTCAGTGCGTCTGCGGCTGAAAGCCGCCGAGCAACGCCGTCTGGCACCGGAGCCTGCGCTTACCCTGACCCAAGGTCGTCCGACCAAGCGTGAACGTCGCGCAAATGATAAATTGCTACAAATATGGTAGCTATCAGCGCTTTGTTAACGGGATTCAGGAGGCAATGCCATTAAATTCAGACTTCCTGATGCGCGCTAAGCAAATGCGACAAAAATCGGAATCAGGCGTGGCACTTGTGGAGGCAGCATCTTGCCGCTTTCCCCAGCGTCTGCGGCTGGAAGCCACAGCTACAAGACGCGATCAGTGCCATTCGGAATTCCTAGCGGATCAGGAAGTCTGAAGTTAAGGG
>CAIYNH010000388.1 GCA_903927495.1 uncultured beta proteobacterium | reverse complement strand
CGTAGCGAGTCGGCCGTCGGCCATCGAGGCTTCGTGCTTGCGCCCACTTTCGTTTTCCATTCGCGAGAAAAGCTCGACAGCGCGCTCGTGAAAAGTTTGGAGTCGGTGGATTCGTCGGCTCGCACGATCAAAGTGATGTTTTGGCGGACGCTCGCCAAACCGGGGTTTGTCTGCGCAAGCTCGTCCCACCGCCGGATCCTCCCCAAGAAAATATCCGCCAGGTCCTCGCGAGTGATGTTCAGCTCATGCGGGTGTTCGTCTCGGAGATTAAAGACGACCGCCACACCTTGTGCGAGCGTCGGGACGACCCACACGTTCGGCATCGCCGCCAAGGCGCAGGCATTGGTGCGCGTTCGGGGGGAAGACGACCTTCTGGCCGTGCTGGCCGACCCGCATCTGGCCACTTTGCCCAGGCAAGTGCTGGGGGGTGGCAGCAATATTGTGCTGACCGGGGACGTCAAAGCTTTGGTGCTCAAGGTGGAGGTGCCCGGCGTGCGTCTGGCCTCAGAAACTGACAAACATTGGATCGTCGAAGCCGGTGCCGGCGTGGGATGGCACGATGTGGTGGTTTGGACGCTGGACAACGGTTACCCTGGTTTGGAAAACATGGCCTTGATTCCCGGCTCAGTGGGGGCCTCGCCTGTGCAAAACATCGGCGCCTATGGTGTGGAGTTGCAAGACCGTTTTGACTCGCTGGACGCGGTGGATTTGCAGACCGGCCAGGTTTTCACGCTCGATGCCGCCCAATGCGCTTTTGGCTATCGTGATTCGGTTTTTAAACATACGGCAGCGCCGGGCAGCGCCGGACTCGGCCTGGCAGGCCGGGCGCTGATTACGCAGGTGCGTTTTGCATTGTCCAAGCCCTGGAAACCGGTACTGGGTTACGCCGATCTGGAACGCAGGATGAGCGAGGACGCAGTGATGCAGCCGACGGCGACACAACTGTTCGATTGGGTTTGCGCGATCCGGCGTGCCAAGTTGCCCGATCCTGCTGTGATCGGCAATGCCGGCAGCTTTTTCAAGAACCCGACGGTCACGCCTGAGCAATGCGCCGACATCATTGCGCGCGATCCGAAGGTCGTTTATTACCCGCTGCTCGATGGCTCCATCAAGCTCGCTGCCGGCTGGTTGATTGACGCCTGTGGCTGGCGCGGCAAAACGGTTGGTCATGCCGGCGTTTATGAAAAGCAGGCGCTGGTGTTGGTCAACCATGGTGAGGCCACGGGCGGCGAGGTCATGACGCTGGCCCGGGCCATCCAGACCAGCGTTTACGAGCGCTTCGGCATCCGGCTGGAACCCGAACCCGTGGTGGTTTGACGCCGAGTTAAATCAGCCGAAATGGCAGATGTAGTGATAGGCCTCGGCAACGCGGATCTGGAATGAGGAATTGCCCGGAATACTGAACTTCTCGCCAGGACCGGACTTGAGCCAGGCATCGCTGCCGGCCAGTTTGTACTCGCAAGCGCCCGCCACGCATTCCATGATTTCCGGCGCGCCCGTGTTGAATGTCAGCGTTGCCGGCAACACCACGCCAACCGATTTCTTGGTGCCATCGGCAAAAGTGATGCCGTGTCTGACGCATTTGCCGGCGAAATAGACGCTGGCTTGCGTGTTGAGCGTGACGTTGGCGATGCTCGAAGTGCTCATGGTGAACCTGAAAGTGAAAAAATCAGCCGCCATGTTAGCGGCTTTCAGCGCGTGGTCCCCTCGCGCTTTAACCCTGCACGCCTTGGCGCTTGGCCCGAAGGGTT
>CAIYNH010000387.1 GCA_903927495.1 uncultured beta proteobacterium | reverse complement strand
TGCCCTCACATCAGCCTGCGCGCGCACGGCACAGCAGTTGGGATGCCCTCAGATGATGACATGGGCAACTCAGAAGTCGGCCACAACGCCATTGGCGCGGGCCAAGTCTACAGTCAGGGTGCGGCGCTGGTAGCCAATGCGATTGCCGACGGCGCCATCTGGCAGGGCCAGGCCTGGAAGCAAATTGTGTCTGGGGCCAAGGCGGGCCGGGGTGTTGTTCACTTCATCGGCCTGTTCTCTGATGGCAACGTGCATAGCCACATCGACCATCTGAGGGCGATGGTGACCCAGGCCAAGCTTGATGGCATCAAGACGGTGCGCATCCACGCCCTGCTGGACGGGCGTGACGTGCCAGAAACTAGTGCGCTGGACTATTTGGTGCCGTTCGAAGTCTTTCTGACCGAGCTCAGCGACGCCACTTTTGATGCCCGCATTGCCTCGGGCGGTGGACGCCAGAGCATCACTATGGACCGCTACGATGCTAACTGGCGGATGGTTGAACGGGGCTGGAAAACCCATGTGCTAGGCCAGGGGCCACAATTTGTCAACGCCACTGCAGCGGTGAATGGCCTGCGTGCCAAACACCCCGGCACCATTGATCAGGATTTGCCAGAATTTGTCATTGCTGAAAATGGCCAACCCATTGGATGCATTGAAGACGGCGATTCGGTGGTGTTCTTTAACTTCCGGGGCGACCGAGCCATTGAGATCACTCGAGCCTTTGTCGACAAAGAATTCGGCCGGTTTGACCGAGTGAGAACTCCCGATGTGACCTTTGCAGGCATGCTGCAGTACGATGGTGATCTGCAGCTGCCCAAGCGTTTTCTGGTAACCCCACCTGCCATCAGGGATACCTCTGGCGAGTGGTTCAGTAAGGCTGGTCTTACCCAGTTCGCCTGTTCTGAGACGCAGAAATTTGGCCATGTCACTTACTTCTGGAACGGCAATCGATCCAACAAGTTTGAAGGGGAAACTTGGCAGGAAGTGCCCAGCGATGTTGTGCTTTTTGAGCAGCGTCCCTGGATGAAGTCCGCTGAAATCACCGATGCCATGATTGCTGCCCTGCAAAGTGGCCAGTACAAGCTACTGCGCTGCAACTTTGCAAATGGCGACATGGTCGGCCACACCGGAAACTTCCGCGCCGCCACCCTGGCCGTTGAAGCAGTTGACTTGGCCCTTGAGCGCCTTCTGCCAGCGATTGTGGCGGCTGGCGGGGTGGCACTGATCACCGCCGACCACGGCAACGCCGACGAAATGTATGAATTGGATAAAAAAACCAAACAACCTTCCCTGAACACGGATGGCACTTACAAGGCCAAAACCGCGCACACACTTAACCCGGTGCCGCTGATCCTTTTTGACAAGGTCACTGGTGGCAAGCTGGGGTTAATACAAACCACAAATGCTGGACTGTCAAATATTGCGGCCACTGTCGCCAATCTGGTTGGACTGGAGAAGCATGCCAAGTGGGACGAGAGTCTGCTGCTTTTGAAGTGAGCAACCATCACTCTCAATTGCTCATAACAGCGTCATCAACACATCAAGCAGTTTCACAGCCAAAACCGTAGTCACGCTCGACTTTGGAAATTCTGGTCTTGAATGACGAGTACCACTTTTTCTTGCCCATCCTCTGAGCTTCCAAATGCTCGATATCGGCCTTCCAAAGTTTGATTGACTCCAGGTCTGACCAATATGAAACCGTAATGCCGATATCGCTACGTGCAGACTCGACACCCAAGTACCCAGGCTGCTGCGCCGCCAATTCGACCATTTTTGCCGCCATTTCTGCGTAGCCATCATCTCCCTCGGTGCGATGGGAGGTGAATATGACCGCGTAGTACGGGGGCTTCGGAGTTTTAGCTATCAAATTCATTTGCACTTCATCGCATTGCAAGGTGATAGCAGCGCAGCACTAGCGAGGACGTCTTTAAGGGAGCGTTACGAATCAAGGCTGGCAACCACTGAGGAGAATTCAATGAAAACCGCGTGGACCAACGCGTGAATGGCCTTAGCCAACTAGTTTTTTCTACAAAGCGTCTGTTGTTCATACTGTCATCAAGCACGCTGCGTGCCTCCAAATCAGATCATTGTTAACTTCTGCCGAAGACCCTGCCCCGGATATTGATTTCTCACCTGCCAAGACCCCACAGATTTCAGGATCGATGCCAACACAAGACCAAAAATCTTCATCCAATTACCCTGTGTTGCCCCACGTTAGCTTCCCAAAGCTCCCCGCGGTCATAGGCATTACAGGAAGAGGAAATGGCTGAGAGTTGATCGTTCAACGCCCGAACCAAATTCTCTTTGGATCTGGCCTTTTTTGTCGACATAGTGTCTCCCGCAAGGTAATAAGTTTGGAGTGTATTGTGCCTATTAAACGGGTCTTATAAGGTTTGAATGACTCTCCCGAATCTACATGAAAAAAGTCAATAGGGCAGCTTGTATAACATCATGCACAACAAGACGCGCGACCCGCTTGAATTTCCACTGATCGGCAAGCTGTTCTGGCACGATGGGCGGGCGTTCAAGCTTTTCAAATCATCGCCACGTGACAAAAAACAATATCTGTACTACGTGGCCCCATCCACTGCTGAGGAAAAAGTTTCTGGCACCGGGCCGGTCACTTTCACAACCGACATGCTGCAAAGTGTTGTCGTTGACCACTTACGTTCGCAATTGAGGGACCCCCATAAATGGCTTTCCGTTTTGATCGAAAAGTCGAAGGAAAATCCGAAGCCGGAGGAGGCCGTCATTGTGCAAGCTTTGAAAAAACTGGATGATGACTGGCCACTGTCCACACCGCAATCGCAAGCCCACACTTTGTTTACTTTGGTGGAAAGGGTAAATGTCTTTCCAGACCAGCTCGGCATCTCTTTCAACTGGCCAGCGGTTCTGAACCTGGTCCTGGTCAAGGAAATGGTGCAGTCAAGCGTCGTCAGACACGCATAAGAGTGATCAAGCTGCGACAAATGAGAAGGAAAGACAAGTTTGACTTGGCTTTTCTGGCCACCAGCGCGTTCATACGAACCCCTATCAAAGAAGGAGTTTCAAATGAACGACACCACCACATCCGTGGCTGCCCAAGTGGCAGCACTCTCAAGCCTGCCAACGCCAGACCTGTGTGCACTGTGGGATCTGTATTACGAGACTCGCCCCGACACGCTGAGCCGCTATCAAATGGAGTCGCAGGTGGCCAAAAAGCTTCAGGAACAGGCACTGCGCAAGTGGCAGGCCACATCGGGCGTCAAGCAATCACACATCATGTTGAATAATCTGCTGTACGGTTTGTTATTTGACCCCGATGGCGACCCAATGTATCCCACTAACACTTGGGAAAATGGAAAATTCCGCCGCTATTACATCTCCAAGTCAAACAAGATGTTGGATGCAGAGCACATGCCACATCAACGGGTGTCAGCCTGCGAGATAGAAGCAACGGTGGTAAAGATGATCAAAAGGAGACTCACTAAACTGCAGACTGCAATCCTTGCTGTCGGCAACTTCATGAAAATGCACGCTATTGAAATCGACCATGACGAAATCGCACGGACATATTCATTAGGGCGGCTGAGTACGGCTTGGCATCAATTGTCTGCGCCAGAGCGCATCCGGATCGCCAAGTTGATGATTGACCGAGTTGATTTGGTCACTGTCAGTGAACTGATTGTGAAATGGCGCGCACTTGACTGCAAAGAGCTTATTAATGAGTGCGCCACGCTTGGCATTGCCGCTCGATTGTGCAAAGTGCAGCCCAGCGTGTGCGCTGATTCGTTACTTTCCTTTGTACCATTGCCACCTCGACTCCGTGCGCGGCGTAATGCAACTTGTCACGAGAAACCGGAATGACAGACTCAGCACGGTCAACTTGGACACCCAAGTTGCCCGCTCAAGGTCGTGCAGTTCAGTGGCTCTGTTCGCAAAAAGTATTGATAAGCTGTCTCCCGAGCCCTGAAACGACGAAATACTCGGGCTTGAAGTCACCTTGT
>CAIYNH010000386.1 GCA_903927495.1 uncultured beta proteobacterium | reverse complement strand
TGGTTGAAAAAATTAACCCGGCTTTGCCAACCATGGCCGTCACCCAAAGTCACTCCAGGCACATTTTGCTGCGCTCGACGGCACGACTAAGCGAATCAGATGCGCGCACTCAATTGTTTGATTTCAAAAAACGCATCATCGCAGGGAAAGCTGATTTTGCAGCACTGGCGCGGGACAACTCGCAAGACGGCAGCGCTTCGCAGGGCGGAGATCTGGGTTGGTCCAACCCGGGCATGTTTGTGCCTGAGTTTGAGGACGTACTGAACAGGCTCTCACCTGGCGAAATCAGCGATCCGTTGACATCACGTTTTGGCGTGCATCTGATTCAGTTGCTGGAGCGTCGCAAGGCGACTTTGAGTCAGGTGGAGCAGCGTGAGATGGTGCGTGCCATGCTGCACGATAAAAAGCTCGACGAAACCTATCGCAATTGGGCTCGCGATCAGCGTGGTCGAGCCTATGTTGAATTGCGCGAACCACCGCAGTAGGTACGGCTTTTGAAAAACGGCAAGCACATTGCGCGCAAGCGTTTTGGTCAGCATTTTTTGACCGATGGTGCCATTATTGATGCCATCGTAGATCTGATAGATCCAAGGCCGGGGCAGGCCATGGTTGAAATTGGCCCGGGTTTGGCCGCCTTGACTCAGCCTTTGGTGGAGCGGCTGGGAGCCTTGACTGTGATTGAGCTGGACCGTGATCTGGCCCAGCGTTTGCGCGTTCACCGGCACTTGACAGTGATTGAATCTGACGTTCTGAAAGTCGACTTTAGGCAAGCAGCCCTTGCGTTGGATGCTACTAAATTAAGAGTTGTTGGAAATTTGCCCTACAACATCTCGACACCAATTTTGTTTCATTTGCTGGACTATGTGACGGTCATCGAAGATCAGTATTTCATGCTACAAAAAGAAGTGATTGACCGCATGGTTGCGCATCCATCAACTGCCGCTTACGGTCGGTTGAGCGTGATGCTGCAATGGCGCTACGCCATGGAAAATGTGCTGTTTGTGCCTCCGCAAAGCTTTGATCCGCCGCCTCGAGTTGACAGCGCAGTAGTGCGCATGGTGCCGCATTTGAATCCGTTAGCGTTGGATGTCGGGGTATTGAGCGAACTTGTACAGGTCGCATTCAGCCAACGGCGCAAACTATTGCGCCACACACTGGGTCAATGGCTTCAGCAGAAAAATTTCGCTGGAGAATTTGATGCCCAGAGGCGTGCAGAGGAAGTACCAGTCGCTGAATATCTCAGGCTGGCCTTGGCGCTGGCAGCACTTCCTCTCGCTTCAAAAGGTCAAGCCGCAGTCCAATAGCCAGCGTTGAATGGGCTGCTCATGCGCAGCGCCTGCGGTGAAATGTCCAACAACTTGTCGGTGGGCATTCTTTCACCTGATTCGGTCAGCAACTCGATGGCTCCGGCATTTGATCTGCTGGTGCCTCCGACGTGATTGGCATCGTTCGACCGCTCCGCATGTGCAGCACGTGCCACAGAAAAAGAATAAAAGCAGCGGAAAGGAATCTTGCGATCACCCCAGTAATCAGCGGTATCGCGAAATATGTCAAGCAATTGCTCACGCGCCTCTTTGTCGAACTTGGCATTGGCCGGGATGTGCTCCAGTACCACGATAAATCCAGGTTGTGGTCCAGATTTATGCACTGGATCGGTCATGCTGTCGTAAAGTGAATCAAAGTTCTTGCCAACTTGCACCGCCAGCTTGAATTGCTGGCCAATCAGGTCTAGCACGTCTTGCTTGCTTTGGGCATTGCCAAGATTGGCGTACAGAAAGTGATGGCCCAATACCTGTGCAGCATCATGCAACTCCTGCACTCGAAATGCCCGAATCGATTGAACGATATTAGGCCTGATGCCGCGCAATGGGACATCGTTAACCACCTTTAGTGGAGCGTCAATGGTTTGACTAAGTGACATATATATTCCCTCTTCACTTTTAAAAGTTATAAATCAATATCAGGGCACGATCCTGCGGAAACTCGCATAGTGATCGGCGGTGTAATAACAAATATCCGGCGTTTTTGGCGGTCCACCACAAACGATTCGCTTGACTCCACGGTGGGTCACACCAGGTGTCAGCACGGTGTACTCGCGGTAAAAACCACGCTTGTTGTTGGGCAGCAAATGTTCCCGGTTGCCAAACATCACACCATCTTTCTCATTCAAAAACGGACCACCTTGGTGGATCCGGGCATACATCTCAACCCCTTTGGCGGGTAACTCAGTCAAGCTGATCGTGGCTTGCAGATCAGCCGGCATTGGCGACTTGGCATGCGCCAAACCGGACACCATCGCCGCGGTGAAAAATAAGCCAGTGAGTACCAACTTAAGAGAATTGAATCGCGACATTGACTTTGTTCCAAAGAAACCCCCGGGTAAACCCGGAAATCCAAGGACCGTAGTGTCGTTGATTTGAAATAAAAACGCAAGCGATAGACTTATCCAACCTAAAGTTTCAGGGTTGATTTTTGCAACCAAACAGCACCCGAGCCGATGAGTTACGCAGTGTTCAAGGGCAAATCAGGGGTTCAGTTGAAGGTCAAGCACAAAGAAGCGTCAGACTTTCGTCGATTTATTTCTTGCATCACTTGGTTTACT
>CAIYNH010000385.1 GCA_903927495.1 uncultured beta proteobacterium | reverse complement strand
GATGCCGGCCACTTTCAGGTGGCGCTGCAGGCCCATCCACTCCACACCGCGGTAAAACTCACCAAAGTCAGCGCCCACTGGCAAGCCGGCTTGGCGGGCTTTTTCCCAGTAGCGGATGGTGATGTCCAAGCAAAAGTCTTCGTCCCAACTTAGAAAGGCATCGCGCATCAGGCTGGCTATGTCGTAGGTGATGGGGCCAAAGACCGCGTCTTGAAAGTCCAGCACACCCAAGCGCAAGTTGCCATGATTCAAACTGACATCGGATGGCTGTGGGGGAGGGTCGGCAATCATCAAATTGCGCGGCATGAAGTCGCGGTGCACATACACACTGGGCCAGGACAGGTTTTGACTGATGATCTGTTTGAATGTGGTATCCAGCGTGCGCAGGATGTCGCCTTCAACCACTATGCCATGGTGCTTGCTTAGATACCAGTCAGGAAACAACGCAAGTTCGCGGCGCAGCAGCGCTTCATCATAAGGCGGTAGCACGCCGGGTTTGGAAGCCAGTTGCCAGGCAATCAGGGAGTCAACCGCTTGCAGGTAAAGGCTCTGGCTGACGTGTGCGTTGTCTCTATCAATGACCTGCATCATGGTTCGTTCGCCCAGGTCACTCAGCAACATGAAGCCCTGCACTTGATCCCAGGCCAGCACTTCAGGGGCAAGGATGTGCGCCTCTTGCATGAGTTTTGCAACCATGACGAACGGTTGACTGTTTTCTCTCTCGGGTGGCGCGTCCATGATGATGCGGCTGCCCTGAGCAGAATCAATACGGAAGTAGCGTCTGAAGCTGGCATCGGCCGAAGCCGGGCGCAGGGTGTCCACCTTTAGGCATTGGCCAGGGGCCAACTCGGACAGCCATCGGTTGAATTGCAGCGCGCGACCAGCGTCTGTCCAGGCAATGGTCGAGCTTTCGGGTGGGTGGGGTGGGGTGGCTTGGCTCATGGATAATCCATTCTACAAAACCCGCTGTTTTTTCAATTCATATTTTCTTATGTTCGCTCTTGTTGTTGCACGATGCGCTTGTTGATGTTTGCTTTTCCACCCCCGAAATCGTCGGTAAGTCGGCTCATTTGTTCCGGGTTGATTGTCACTTGGCTGCCATTGGGTTTAGTACGGGCACAAGGAACTGCAGAAGAACCAGTCTCGTTGAAGTTCAGCCCGGTGTTGCAGGAGTCGGTCGTGCCCGTCATGCGTAACCAACTGCCTAGCTTTGTATCAGGCAATCACATCACCGGTCGAACCGATCTGGAAACTGTAATTGAGGGCGATGCCATGCTGCGCCGGGGCGACATTGTCATCAAGGCCGATCATCTGGAATACAACCAACCCACGGATATGGCTAAAGCCCGCGGTCATGTGCACATTAACCGCGCCGGTAATGTTTATGAAGGCCCACTGCTGGAGCTGAGGGTAGACGCTTTTGAAGGGTTTTTTAATCAGCCAAGTTACCACTTTCTCAGAAATGATGCCCATGGGCAGGCTGATCAGCTTGATTTTCTGGACGACCAGCGCGCAGTTGTTCATAACGCCAGTTACACCACTTGCCGACGTTTGCCAGGTCCGACTTGGTTGCCCGACTGGATTTTGCGTGCCGGTAGCATCACCATGGACAACGAAGAGGACGTGGGTACCGCCAAAGATGCCTTGCTGAGTTTTAAAGGCTTACCGCTGCTGCCGATTCCATACCTAAGCTTCCCCCTGAGCGATCAACGCAAATCGGGCGTACTGCCACCCACCGTGGGTCTGGATAATGACAATGGCTGGGAAGTGGTGGTGCCCTACTACTGGAATATCGCCCCAAATCGCGATGCGACCTTTACCCCCAGCTTCATGAGCAAGCGTGGGGTCAATCTGGGGACTGACTTTCGCTATATGGAGCACAGTTATTCGGGAGATTTGCGCCTGGACTGGATGCCTGCCGACGCTTTGCGCGATGCCAACCGCTGGGGCTTGAGCTATACCCACCAAGCACGTTTGCCTGGCTTGTGGAGTGGCGCTGGTATGCAGTTGAATCTGAATCTGAACCGCGTTGGCGATGACAACTATTGGCGTGACTTCACCCACACTAATGCGTCCTTGACGCAACGCTTGCTGGCCAACGATGCTACGCTTGCCTGGACCAATGGTTTCTTTTCAAACAGTGTGCGCACATTGCGGTGGCAAACCTTGCAAGATGTGACAGCACCAATCGTCCCTCCGTATGACCGACTGCCGCAACTCAGCAGCACTTATGCGCGCACGAATATCGGTGGTTTTGACTATTCAATCAATGTGGACTACACCCGCTTTCAGTCTGACAGCGCCCGCACCGCTCAGGCGAACGGTGAACGCGCATACAGTTTGATGCAACTGAGCTACCCGATGAGTGCGCCGGCCGGCTATCTGAAGCCCAAATTGCAATGGCACGCCACCAGTTACCAGTTTGACTCAGCTTTGGGCAACGGTGACAACGTTGCCAGCCGGGTGGTGCCAACCTTCAGTCTGGACAGTGGGCTGGTATTTGAACGCGACACGACTCTGTTCGGCCGTGACTTACGGCAAACGCTGGAGCCCCGGGCGTTTTATGTCAGGACCCCATTTCGTGATCAAAGTTTTTTACCCAATTACGACTCAGGTGCCAATGATTTCAATTTGGCTACGATCTACACAGAAAACGCTTTTGTTGGTAATGACCGGATTTCAGACAGCAATCTGCTCACGATGGGCGTGACTACCCGATTTTTGAATCCTGACACTGGGGCTGAGTCAGCACGCCTTGGCGTGGCGCAGCGCTTGCGCTTCACTGATCAAAACGTGACTCTGCCAGGTGCCTTGCCAGCCGCAGACCGGATTAGTGACTTGCTGTTGGGTAGCTCAATTCGCTGGAATCCGAGTTGGACTTTTGACGGCACGGTGCAGTTCAACCCGACCACCGAGCAGTCGAACCGTTCGACCCTGGGGGCACGTTACAACCCTGGCAGCTACAGAACGGTTACGCTTGCCTACCGCTACCAGCGCGATCTGAGCGAGCAGCTTGACATAGGCTGGCAGTGGCCAATCAATGATTTGTGGGGTGATCGAGGCCAATACCTTGGTGCCGGATTGGGTCAGGGGGATGGGCGCTGGTACAGTGTGGGGCGATTGAACTACAGCATGAACGAGAGTAAGCTGGTGGATTCGGTGGTTGGGTTTGAGTACGATGCGGGCTGCTGGTTGAGTCGCGTGGTGCTGGAGCGACTGCAAACCAGTGCCATCACAGCCAGTCAGCGCATCATGTTCCAACTGGAGTTTGTCGGATTTTCACGACTTGGCGTGAATCCACTGAAATCCTTGAAAGACAACATTCCGAATTACCAAAACTTGCGTGAGCCGGGGGCCGCACCAAGTCGTTTCAGCAACTACGATTGAACCACCATGACCTACTATCTCAAGACATTGACCACTGCCCTGTTGACGCTGCTGGCAGGCCTGCAGGTAAACGCTCAAGGCCTGAATCTGACCGCCAGTTCGGGACTTTCAGCCATTGCGCCAGTCCAAAGCTCAGCTGACTTCATTGTGGCGGTGGTGAATTCTGAACCCATCACCAATAATGAGGTCCGCCGAGAAATTCAGCGTATTTTGCTGCAAATGGCGCAACAGAGACGTCAGCAACCTGACATCCGACTGTTGGCACCTGAAGTGTTGGAGAGTTTGATCGGCACCAAGGTGCAATTGCAACTGGCTCGTGAATCGGGCATCCAGGTCGAAGAGTCGGCGATCGATCAAGCGGAAAAATCAATTGCTTTGCAAAATCAAATTGAGCTTGACGAATTACGACACCGTGTTGAACGCGATGGCCTGACGCCAAGCCAGTTTCGAACCCAGTTGCGTGAACAGATACTGTTGCAGCGACTGCGTGAACGGGATGTGGAGCCCCGCGTGCGAGTTACCGATCTTGATGTTGACCAATATTTGAATGAACAGCAAAACTCCCAGGATCTGAACTCACTGCAAATTAATCTTGCACAAATTTTGGTGGTGGTGCCTGAGTCAGCCAGCCCGGTCCAAGTTGAAGCCTTGCAGGCACGTGCCAAACGCGCACTGGAGCGGGCCCGTGCCGGTGAGGATTTTGTGACACTGGTGCGGGAGTTTTCTGAAGTCTCCGATCAAGCCAATGGCGGTCAAATGGGTTTGCGCACGGCCGACCGTTATCCCACTTTGTTTGTCGATGCCACCCGTCAATTGTCAGTGGGGGACGTTGCTGCGGTGGTCAGGTCGCCCACCGGTTTTCAT
>CAIYNH010000384.1 GCA_903927495.1 uncultured beta proteobacterium | reverse complement strand
TGCATCGGTCAGGTCAATGCGGTCACCAAGTTTCAGACGCTTCAACCAATCAGCATCTACGCCCAAAAACAGGTCGCCGTCCTCAGACGAGGCTGTCTCGCCCATGGTCCGCAAACCCAGTCGTGCACAAGCGACGACATGGCCAAAACTGTCACGCACAGGTTTGAGCTTGACCACAGCGGGTGCATCGTCGATCGGCCCGGTACGCAGTTTGGGCCCACCCAAGTCCATCAGCACTTGCACAGGTCGCCCGGCACGATGGGCAGCACTGCGCACCCGCCCGGCCATGGCCGCCCAATCGGCGGCACTGTCATGGGCGCAATTGATGCGGGCAATGTCCATGCCGTTGGCGACCAAGTCTTCAATCAGCTTGTCGTCGGCTGCTGCTGCGCTAGGCAGGGTGACCATGATGCGTACAGCGCGCTGGGCAGGCACCGGACCAAAAAGTGCGTTTGCGTGTTGCGTCAACAAGCCAGAGCCACTGGTGAAACCCGAAGGTTCGTCTTCTTGCCGGGGTGTCCAGGGTCGCCCGGCAATGTGATGCAACAGGCCCAGCACCTTGTCAACATTGGCCAGCACATGTGATTCGGCGCGACCCAGCGATGACACGCCAATCAGCGCCAGTCGATTTTGCAGCTGGCGCAAATCGATACCGCGCATGGCCAGGTAGTGCGCCAGATTGATGGCGCTGGGATGAAATGCAGAATTGATGCCGCGCAACCAAGGCTCAAGGCGCGCCTGATGGTCAAGCATCAACTTGCGCAGGGCCCAAAGCTCCTTGATCAGGATCTCGCCGGTTTTGGCATCCCAGGCATCCAGGGGCTGATGTTCTAATTTTGACTTCATGAAATTACTTTGTGTGGCCAATAGGAGCCTGGGTTATATAACGAATTGAACGCTAAAGCCCGTCAACAGTGCACAAACAGCTACGATATATATAGCAATTTGCACACCCGACTGGGGTGACATAGCGTTCAATTTAACTCAAGGCAAGACGGTATTAACGACATAATTTTTCTGCAAGCCATTGCCAGCCACAGCCACCTGGTATTTCTTGCCATCGGCTCGCACATCTACGGTGGCGTACTGGTTATGGTAGCTGACATCGTTACCATAAGCCGCGCTGGACTGTAGCCCAATGTAGCTGATGCCGTTGATTTGCTGAAAGCCGCCGTCATGGTAGTGCCCGGCAAATACCGCCAGCACCTTGCCGCTTTTTTCGATGATGGTGCGAATTTCAGCAGCATTTTTGACGCTGTGGGCAGGATCAAATTGCGGGTCAACTTGCTCGGCCGGGTTCAGGAACTGATGCCCCAGCACAATCACTGGCAGGTGGTTGGCTGACAGATCGGACTTGAGCCACTGGATTTGCGCGGCAGGCACATTGGCATCATCCCACTTGTAGCCAGCACCGGACGTGCCGGGAATGCCTGAGTAAGCATTGCCGTCGGCCTTGAACCCGGCATCGAGAACCACAAAATGCACACCACCCTGATTAAAACTGTAATAGGTGGCTCCTGCGGGAATACCGGTGTTGGTGATGTGCGCCTGGTAGTCCTCCTTGCTCAACTGGTCGGTGTCATGGTTGCCAAACACGTGGTATCGCGGCCCCTTGAACTGGGCCAACTTGGCTTCGGCGGCATCCACAAATCCGATAGCCGCTGCGCGGCGCTGCTCATAGGCCAGTTTGCCATTGGCAGGATTGTCGGTGTAGTCACCCAATTCGGCCACAAAAGCCACATTGGACTTGTTCATGGCATGGGCAAACGCCTCGATCTTGGCCACTCCGCCGGTAAAGTAGCGTGGAGTCGCATTGAGTGAAGGCACTGATGACTGATCGGGTTTATCACACACGTGAATGTCGGTGATCAAACCAAAGCTCACCAGCTTGGTCTCTACGGCAGTGACCACAGTGGCTACGCTGCATGCAGCAGCAAAAGCAATGACAGATTTGAGGTTCATGAGTTTCTTCTTGCGGTTAAATTAAGGAGGAATGGTTTGTGCTCCGGCCAGAGTACTTGAGTGAGCTTAGCGGTGGCTCATTGCAGATTTGTGACCAATTGCCAGCCAGCCAGCACTTCAAGCCAAGCACTGTCATACAACCGACACGCTGGCCTGCTTCAATTCGCTGTCAATTCAATCCCACTGAACATTCAACTGCCTACATGCCTGCTGCATTTTTTATCGTTCTCGCGGTGCAATTCATATCGACCGTTGCCGACAACGCCTTACTGATTGTTGCGATTGCCCGCTTGATTGAACAGTCAGCCGATGCCTGGCTGATCCCTATTCTCAAACTCAGTTTCACGCTGTTTTATGTGTTGCTGGCACCGCTGGTTGGGCCGCTGGCCGATGCTTTTCCAAAGGGACGGGTGATGGTCTGGGCCAATTTTTTGAAGATCTGTGCGGTGACACTTTTGTTGACCGGGCTTGACCCTGTACTGGCGCTGGCCTGTGCCGGTTTTGGTGCCGCCTTTTATGCACCCGCCAAATACGGGCTCATCACCGAACTGTTGCCAGCCAATGACCTGGTGAAGGCCAATGGCTATTTTGAAGGCACCACCGTCAGTGCAGTTTTATTGGGTACAGCATTGGGCGGCGTCCTGGTCAGCCCATTGATGCCGGTGCTCAGTTTGCCTGTCAATATGCCCTTTTGGGCTGGCAGCAACACAACACTGATCGCTGGCATGTTGTTCCTGTTGATCTTGTACAGCATGGCAACGCTGATGAATTTTGGCATCAGAGACAGCGGTGTGCGTTATGCATCTCATGCCATTCACCCACTGATCCTGATGCGTCGATTCTTCAAAGAAAACCTGATGCTTTGGCGCGACCCGCTAGGCGGTTTGTCCATGTCCGTGACCACCCTGCTGTGGGGTGTCGGTGCCACCTTGCAGTTGATCGTGTTGCGCTGGGCCATTGAGTCACTTGGACTGGCGCTCAATCAAGCGGCTTATTTGCAAGGCATCACGGCAGTGGGAGTTATTTTTGGCGCGATTTTGGCCAGTCGGTGCGTGTCCTTGCTTGATGCACCCAGATTGCTGCCTTTAGGTCTGATGCTTGGACTCTTGGTTCCGTTGATGCTGGTGGTTCATTCAGTTTATTGGGCTGCTGTCTTGCTGGTACTGGTGGGGGCACTAGCGGGCTACTTTGTGGTGCCGATGAACGCCTTGCTGCAATACCGTGGCTGCACATTACTGACGGCGGGTCGCTCAATTGCAGTGCAGGGCTTCAATGAAAACGCCGGCATGCTGATCATGCTAGCGCTGTACGCTGGCGCAACTGCAACCCATGCGCCGCTGCACGTGTTGATCTGGTGCTTTTCATTGCTGATCACGCTCACCATGACCCGCATTTACCTTGGACAACGAAAGATTGCGTCTATCCCCATCCGGATCGAACTGCCGCGCAACCCAACCCGCAAATTGTCTTGAACCGCTTTGACTATTCAACTCGTCTTTACACATGAACAATACACCTAACCTCTTTGCCACACCTCACCAAGACCACAAGCGCAAGCTTAAGCTTGCGCTTGTGACGGAAACTTTTTCGCCCGAGGTCAACGGCGTCGCCATGACGCTGGGCAAATTAGTGGAAGGAGTACTGCAACGCGGACACACCGTGCAGGTGGTTCGGCCGCGCCAAATTGACGAGGATGCCTTGCTCTCGCGCGATGGACTACAACATGTGTTGACCTACGGCATACCGATACCCACCTACCCGGAGCTGCGTTTCGGCCTGCCCATCAAGGGGCGACTGATCCAGCTCTGGTGTGCCAATCGTCCCGACATCGTGCATGTGGCCACAGAAGGCCCGTTGGGGTGGTCGGCCGTGGCAGCAGCACAGCAACTTGGTTTGCCGGTGTCAAGTTCGTTTCACACCAACTTTCACACCTATTCTCAGCACTACGGCATCGGTTGGATCAAGACTCTGATTGAGAACTATTTGCGTAAATTTCACAACCGGACCCTGACCACTATGGTGCCCACGCGAGCCATGCAGCACGAGTTGCAAGCCCGTGGCTTTGACAATCTGAGCCTGCTGTCGCGTGGCGTGGAAACCCGACAGTTTTCGCCCATCAAACGCTCACATACACTGCGCGATGCTTGGGGGATGAGTCCTGGCGATCTGGTGTGTATACACGTCGGCCGATTGGCGAAGGAAAAAAATATTGGCGCGGTCATGGCCGCATTTCACGCTATTCGCGCCCAACAACCCCGAGCCAAACTGGTTTTTGTGGGTGATGGCCCGTTGCGCAAATCGCTGGCGCAAACATACCCTGACTGCATCTTCACCGGGACACAAAAAGGAGAAGGACTGGCCACTCACTATGCCAGTGGCGACCTGTTTTTGTTTCCGAGTTTGACCGAAACTTTTGGCAACGTCGTGCCTGAAGCATTGGCCAGCGGGTTGGCGGTGCTGGCCTTTGCCAATGGTGCGGCACTGGAGCTGATCAGCTCCGAGCAAAACGGCGTGTTGGTACCCATGGCCGCCGAGTTGGATTTCGTCAACGCGGCAGTGGCTTTAGCCACCAATCCCGCAAGGCTTCAGCGGGTGCGTCAAAACGCATCGAATAGCGTCGCTCATCTGGGCTGGGATGCCATATATGACAGCTTTGTCCACACCCTGTCCGGGCTGGTGGAGCAGCATGGCCAATCGCTCGCGCAGCCAGATGCCACGAATGCAGCCTTGCTGATCAATCAGACCAGCGCATGAGGGCCTGGCCCATGCGAACGGCGCTGTCCTGCGTCAACCCGTCACACAGCGTGAATCCTTTGGGAGCCAGCACGATGACCGTTGAGCCATGTTGAAACCAACCCATCTCTTGTCCTTTTTTGAATCCGGCATGGCACGCAATGACCTTTGGGCCGGCATATTTCAAATGCAGCAGAACGTCCAGAAAGTGCAGGCGAATACTGGCGACAAGAATGGCCGCCACCGGAACCAACGCCACACGCTTGCCCTGGCAGGGGCCAACACCGTCGAGTCGGGTCTGAATGAAAGTACGCTCGTTTTTGCAAAACAGTTTCTCAATACGCCTCAAGGCGATCGGATTGACGTTCCAGGTGTCCCCAGAAAAATAGCGTACTTTTTCGACCGTGCAATCAAACGGCGCATGAAAACGGTGGTACATGCTCGACGTCAGGCGCAGCGTCACAAAGTAGCCGTCTTGCCAGTCTTCAATGTGCTGTTCGTCAGCAATCAAATCTTGCAGGGCGAACGGAAATCCTTTTGCCTGGAACACCTGGCCACGCTCAATCGGGCCGTGGGCTCCCACAATGGCATCCACCGGACTAGACAAGATGTCTGCCGCCATGTTGATGGGGCGCACGCCGTCTTTGAGCTCGCGCGTAAAGCAGTCGTGCATGCTGGTGAACTGAGATTTTTTGGCTTCACTCAAGTCAAGCGCCGAAAAAAACTTCCAGACACCAATCGACAGATCACGTACCCAAGGATGCTCGATTTTGCTGAACCGGCCCATGAATTGGGTCAGCCAGCGGCGTGGCAAACGGTTGGTGAGCAGAAAGTTAAGGTCTTCCTGGCTCAGAATTTTTTGAATGTAGTGGCGCAGGCTCATGAAGTTGGCGCTCGTTGTAAATTGGTCATGTAAAGGCTCTTGTTGTGAATGAAACTATCGGATTAAATTCGTTACTGTGGTACGCCGTGGGGGGTGGCGTTTTGGTGGGCGCATTGGGTAAAGTGAAATCCCGCCTAGAACTCTCGCTGGCCAAACACCGCTCTCTGGCCGGACACCCACGCATTGCCAGACGCATCGCAGCGCAACTGCCGCTTTACAGTTACGACGCGGACCAAGCCTTCGGACTCGACGGTGCCACGACGGCCATTGTGACCCGACGACGACAGGCCTTTGAAGCCTTGGTAGAGCAATTTTCCAGTCGCTTCAGCCGCAGTGTGCAGGCCAGCGTAGAGGCAAGCAGTGGGTTGTCTGACCTGCAATTCATCAGCGCTTACCGCATCCCGTTTCAGTTTCGCCAATTGGCCGCCGAACGCTTGAAATTTGGCTCGTTTGTCCAATCCACAGCTGGTGTGACGGTGACTGATCTGGATGGCAATTGTTTTTATGACCTGACCGGCTCTTACGGTGTCAACCTCTTTGGCAATGATTTCTACAAAGACTGTATTGATCAGGGCGCTGATCTGGTTCGAGCGCTCGGGCCGATGCTGGGGTCTTACCACCCGGTGGTGTCGGACAACGTGGCGCGCTTGAAGCATATATCGGGCATGGACGAGGTTACTTTTCACATGTCTGGCACAGAGGCGGTGATGCAGGCCGTTCGGTTGGCGCGTTACCACAGCGCTCGCGACAAGGTGGTGCGTTTTTGCGGCTCTTACCATGGCTGGTGGGGCGATGTGCAGCCCGGCATTGGCAACCCAATCAAAGCCCGAGACACCTTCACGCTGGCTGAAATGAGCGAGGCCACTTTGCGCGTTTTGCGCCACCGCAACGACATTGCCTGTGTGCTGGTCAACCCCTTGCAGGCGTTGCACCCGAACGCAGCAGCACCGGGCGATTCGTCGCTGCTGGACAGCTCGCGCAAAGCCGGTTTCAACAAACCCGGCTACACCGCCTGGTTGCAAGCCTTGCGAAAACTTTGCGATGACAAAGGCATAGCACTCATTTTTGACGAGGTATTTGTCGGCTTTCGACTGGCACCGGGCGGTGCCCAAGACTACTTTGGCGTGCGT
>CAIYNH010000383.1 GCA_903927495.1 uncultured beta proteobacterium | reverse complement strand
CCATGATGTACCGCGCAGCCACAAACCCAGCGCAATATTGCTTAATACGGAAAGCCGCATTAAGTGCGGTCGTTGAAACAACATCGCTTGACGCACTGACAAATCACTCAACATCTGCCCCTTCGTGGGTTGCACCAGACCATGTAGCAGGCGCAATAAGGTACTTTTGCCACAGCCGTTGGCCCCCACCAATGCCACCCGCTCACCACGTCTGATCTGCAATGAAACATCTGACAAAGCATGCACCGCCCGAGCCGGTTGACCAAAAAATACGCTGACAGCGTTCAGATCAAACACTGGTTTCATACGCCCAGATTCCCTCTAACTGGCATGGTTCAAGTCCACCCCGAAGTATGAAAGATGATCATCATTGCAAGGAGGAACGACGTGGCAATCCATGACTTCAGACTGCATGGATTGCCTCGCGGCTCGTAATGACGCTGTTCATTCACGCTAAAAAAGACACAGCCCGCGCTCATGCCGTCACCACCTGTGCTGTCAGAGCTGAGTTGCCACCCTCTTGACTCTCACGCCAGCGTCGCACCCAGCCAATCATCATGTTCAGCAGCAGCACCACACCCAGCAAAATCAGACCCAATCCCAAAGCCAGAGGCAAGTCACCCTTGCTGGTTTCCAATGCAATCGCGGTTGTCATGACACGAGTAAAACCGTCAATATTGCCGCCCACAACCATCACCGCACCCACCTCGGAGATGGCTCGGCCAAAGGAGGCAATGACCACCGTCAACAAGGCATAGCGCTCGTCCCACGCTAACAGCAGGCTGCAAACCAAAGGCTGCGCACCCAAAGAGCGCAATTGCTCGCCATGCAACCCATCGGCATCTTCGACGGCCTGGCGCGTCAAGGCGGTGACCACCGGCAGCACCAGCACGGCTTGTGCCAGCACCATGGCTTTAAAGCTGAACAACCAGCCCAAAAAACCAAGTGGTCCGGTGCGCGACAACAGCAGATAAATCACCAGTCCAACAACCACCGAGGGCACAGCCAAAAAGGTATTCAGCACGGTCAGCACGGCACCCCGCCCACGGAACCGCGCAACACCCAGCCAAGCCCCCAATACCAAGCCCAGTCCGCAGCTCAACACGCAGGCTGTGGCGCTAACTGACAGCGACCGCCCCACAATGGCGAACAAGCCGGAGTCAAGCGAGGTGATCAGCTGCAGCGCGGTGGCAGTGCTATCGGTAAGAGTGGTCATCGGCGCGTTTTATCATCGAAGTTATTAAAATTGCGTCTGCGATTCAGCAATCCATGGATCACCGCACAGGCTCACAATGACAGTATTTGTTGTTAATCATAAAGTGCGGTATCGTAGCCACCGATCTAAATAATGACCATATGAACCACCGTGCATAGGCTTCAATTCCACTACACCCTGTCTCGCGACAGCAGTCCTGCGCTGGTGCGCAACCCCTTGATTGACCTGCTGCAGGCCGTCAGCAGCCAAGGCTCTATATCGGGTGGCGCACGCGCATTGAACTTGAGTTACCGCCACGTCTGGGGTGAACTCAAGCGCTGGGAGAACGAGCTTGGCAATGAACTTGTGGTGTGGGAAAAGGGTCAATCGGCCCGGCTGACACCGTTTGCAACCAAGCTGATGTGGGCTGAGCGGCAAGCGCAAGCCCGCCTGGCCCCACAAATAGAGGCCCTGCGGGCCGAGTTGGAGCGTAGTTATTCGCAGGCCTTTGATGACCATGTCCACGTAGTCACGTTCTACGCCAGTCATGACGACGCACTCACAAGTTTGCGCGAACTCGCGTTGCAAGGCGATTCACTGGGGATGTCGGAGCGCCTGCATCTGGACATCCGCTTTACCGGCAGCGTGGATGCGATCCGTGCCTTGAACGAAGGCCGCTGCGTGATGGCGGGTTTTCATACCCTGCTGAGTTCTGGCAGCAAAACCCTGACTGAGCGCACCTACAAACCGCTGCTGCGACCAGGTCTTCACAAAATCATCGGCTTTGCACAACGCAGCCAGGGTCTGATGGTGGCCAGAGGCAATCCACTGAATTTGCAGACCTTGCCTGATGTAGTGAAAAGGCGGGCCCGGTTCGCCAACCGTACCTTGGGCAGTGGCACGCGCGTGGTGCTGGACGAACTGCTGGCACAGGTTGGTCTGTCAGCCCACGAACTATTGGGCTACGAGCACACTGAACCTTCCCACGCCGCTGTGGCTCAAGCAGTAGCCGCTGGTCAGTGCGATGCCGGTCTGGGCATTGCCGCAGCCGCTGAACAAGCCGGACTCGACTTCGTCCCACTGGCCGATGAGCGTTATCACCTGGTCTGCCTGAAGTCGGCATTGGCGCAGCCCGGCATCGTGGCGCTGCTGCAATTGTTGACCACACCCCTGTGGCAACGCGAGATCAGCAGCATTGTTGGCTACACCGCCCAGCAAAGTGGTGAGGTACTGTCCATGCGCAAAGTATTGCCTTGGTGGAACTTCACACCCCAAAATAAAAATCAAACCAGCTAGTTCAAACCAGCTTTGGCGCGTGCCCTGAAGCCTCACACTAGCAAAAACATTGTTCTGAAAATATCTTCAGGGATACGCCTAAAATTATTCATCTCAATTCGCAATACAGAGCAGCTAAACTCCGGCCGTTCATCAATTGCAATGAGCCTTTACCATGGCCCAATTGCGCAAAACTCTAACGATGGAGACACCATGCTGTCGCTTTTAAAATTTTCAAACTTAGTCGATGCACTGAACCGCTTTATTGGCAAATATGTCATCTGGTTGATTCTGGCATCTACTGTCATTAGCGCCGTCAATGCCGTAGTGCGAAAGGCATTTAACGTCAGCTCCAATGCATACCTTGAAGTCCAGTGGTACCTGTTTGCTGCCACATTTTTGTTGTGTGCCGCCTTCACTCTCCTGAACGGTGAACACGTCAAGATCGACGTGCTTTACAGTCGTCTGACGAAACGCACTCAAACCTGGATTGATGTGTTTGGGTTTAGCTGCTTTCTGCTGCCGTTTTGCCTGGCTATCATCTGGTTCAGCGTCCCGTTTTTCCTCAAGGGTTTTCACTCTGGTGAAGTCTCGTCAAACGCCGGCGGGCTGATCCGCTGGCCGGTTTACGCGATGATGCCCTTGGGCTTTGGTCTGCTACTGTTACAGGGTTTATCTGAACTCATCAAACGGATTGCATTCTTGATGGGTCTGATTGAAGACCCGACCGAGAAAGTAGTTGCCAAGACTGCCGAAGAAGAACTGGCCGAAGCGATTCAAAAGCTCGCTGAAGAAAAAGCCGCCAAAGCCCACGCAGCCTGATCCCGGAGACACTCATGGAATTTCTAACCAACAATATTGCTCCGATCATGTTCGCGGGGCTGATCATTTTTCTTCTGATGGGTTTCCCGGTAGCCTTCAGTCTGGGTGCATGCGGGCTGTTCTTTGGCACGATCGGCATTCAATTGGGCTTGCTGCCGGAGTCCCTGTTGCAGGCCTTGCCGCTGCGTATTTTTGGCATCATGCAAAACGACACACTGCTGGCCATTCCGTTCTTTACGCTGATGGGCTTGATTCTGGAACGCAGTGGCATGGCCGAGGACTTGCTCGACACCATCGGCCAGTTGTTTGGTCCCCTGCGTGGCGGTTTGGCGTTTGCCGTGATTTTTGTCGGTGCGTTGTTGGCTGCAACCACCGGCGTGGTGGCAGCAT
>CAIYNH010000382.1 GCA_903927495.1 uncultured beta proteobacterium | reverse complement strand
GAAAACTTGAAAATATGCTCGCTGATATCGCCATAGTGCATGGAGTCAGTGGCTGCCACCATCAAACCAGGCGCAACCAAAACACCCTGAAAGACCTCGCGGATAGTTTTATTCAGCAATCTGTACTGGGCCGAATCCGTCGGTGCCACCTTGGAAGCATTCACCGCGCCAGGCAGTGCAAAAAGCTCAAACTTGTCGCTGCCAAGCGCTTGCGTGACCTGGTTGCGGACATGCTCCATGACAGCCTCTTTGGAATCACCCGGCAAAATGCGAAAGTTCACGGTGGCCTCGGCTCTGCCTGGCAGCACGTTCTCCTTGTTGCCAGCGTTCACAATGGTCAGCGCGGTGGTCGTGCGCAGCACGGCGTTGGTGCTGGCAGCGGCTTCCAGTTGCTTTTGCACCACCGGGCCAAAGAGCCACAAATTGGACAGCGCCACACGCGAGAAGCCGCCCATTTCAGGGGCCAGGGTTTCAAACATCTCACCGGCAACGCCCCGAATACCCGCCGGCAACTGCTCGTCATCAAGACGTTTTAGGGCCGCACTCATCATGGCAATGGCACTGCTTCCCTTTTTGGGTGGCATCGACGAATGACCGGGCGTAGCGGCCATTTTCAGCACCACCGACAGATAGCCTTTTTCGGCTACGCCAATCAGCGCCGCAGGTCGGGTCAAGCCCGGCAAGATGCCATCGAGCACCAAAAGGCCTTCGTCGATGACAAAGTCCAGATGCACCTTGCGCTCTTTCAGCAATACCGCAATTTTGGCCGCGCCGCGCGCACCACTTACCTCTTCATCAGCGCCAAACGCCAGATAAACGGTACGCTCGGGCTTGAAGCCGCTTGCCAGCAGCATCTCTACGGCTTCCATTTGCGACATCAGGTTACCTTTGTCGTCCCAGGAACCACGGCCCCAGACAAAGCCGTCCTTGATCTCGCCGCTAAAGGGTGCCACCTGCCAATCGCCCTCGGTGCCGGGTGCAATTGGCACCACGTCCTGATGCGCCAACAGCAAGATCGGTTGGGCTTTGGCGTTACTGCCTTCCCATGTGTACAAAACGCTCAACTCGCCCACCTGCTCGCGCTTGAGTGAGGCATGGGTTTTGGGGAAACGCTCTTTAAGCAGTGTCTGCAGTTGTTTGAACTGATCCGCGTTGAGGCTGGCATCGTCACGCGAGGACACCGTGCGCAATCGCACCGATTCTGCGAGCCTTGCTGCAGCGCCTGCCTCATCCACCGGCAGATTGGCAATAGCGACCACCTCCATTTGACGCGAACTTTTGCGCACGGTGTTAATCGCCACCACGGCAACCAGCACACCGACCAAAGCCAGCAGCCCTAGGAAGATTTTCTTAAGCATTTGAAATGCCAAGCTCAGCTGAAGGTTTTTCCTTCAGCCGCCAACCTCGCCAGCAGCGGTGCCGGCTGCCAGAACTTACCGTCATCGAGCGGATTTTGTGCAAAACGGTGCATCGCCTGGACCACGTTGAACAAACCCACTTCATCGGCGTAATTCATTGGCCCGCCACGATAGATCGGGAAGCCGTAGCCCATCAGGTACACCATATCGATGTCGCTGGCCTTGCTGGCAATACCGTCTTCGAGAATATGCGCGGCCTCGTTGATCAGCGAATACAGCAAGCGCTGCACGATCTCTTCGTCGGAAATCTTGCGCGGTGTAATACCCAGGCTGGCGCGGTGGTCCTCTATCATCTGCACGACTTCGGCATTGGGTATGGCATCACGTTTACCCGGCACATAGTCATACCAGCCGGCACCGGTCTTTTGCCCAAAACGCCCTTTTTCGCACAATAGGTCAGCGGTTTTGCTGTACTTCATGTCGGGTTTTTCGGTGTAACGGCGCTTGCGAATGGCCCAGCCAATGTCGTTACCCGCCAAATCGCCCATGCGAAACGGCCCCATGGCAAAACCAAATTTCTCTACCGCTTTATCCACTTGCGCCGGAGTACAGCCTTCGTCCAGCAAAAAGCCACCCTGGCGGCCATATTGCTCAATCATGCGGTTGCCAATGAAACCGTCGCACACCCCCGAGACCACGGCAGTCTTCTTGATTTTTTTTGCCAGGGTCATCACGGTCGCCAGCACATCCTTGGCGGTTTCTGCGCCGCGCACGACTTCAAGCAGTTTCATCACATTGGCCGGACTGAAAAAGTGCAGCCCAATCACATCTTGAGCTCGCTGGGTAAAGCTGGCGATTTTGTTGACATCCAGCGTCGAGGTGTTGCTGGCCAGAATGGCACCGGGTTTCATCACCCGGTCAAGCTCCTTGAACACCGCTTCTTTCACGCCAATTTCCTCAAACACGGCTTCGATGACGAGATCAGCGTCTTTCAAATCGTCATAACTCAGGGTGGTGCTCAGCAAGCTCATGCGCTGCTCGTACTTGTCTTGCTTGAGTTTGCCTTTCTTGACCTGGGCCTCGTAGTTTTTCCGAATGGTGGCCACGCCACGGTCGAGCGCGTCTTGCTTCATTTCCAGAATTTTCACCGGCAGACCGGCGTTCAGAAAATTCATGGCAATACCGCCACCCATCGTGCCTGCGCCAATAATTGCTACTGCATTAATAGCGCGTTGTGCTGTATCAGCGGGCACATCCGGTATTTTTGATGCAGCACGCTGAGCCAAAAAAATATGCCTCAGTGCGCGGCATTCAGGGGTCCACATCAGATTAATGAAGGTTTCGCGCTCAAACGCCATGCCGTCATTGAATTTTCGCTTGGTAGCCGCCTCAACAGCATCTACACACTTGCGTGGAGCCGGGTAGTTTTTCGCCATGCCAGCAACCATATTGCGGGCAAACTGGAAATAAGCGTCACCCTGAGGATGTTTGCACGGAAGATGACGCACCAGCGGCAGTGGTCGCAGCTCGGCCACTTCGGCGGCAAAGGCCAGAGCCTCAGTCATCAGTGACTCATTGGAGGCTGCAATTTTCTGAAACAGTTGCTGCCCCGGAAGCGTTGCCAGCAGCTCGCTTTTGACTGGTTCGCCACTGACGATCATGTTCAGCGCGGCCTCCACACCCAATGCACGCGGCAGTCGCTGGGTCCCGCCAGCGCCCGGTACCAGGCCAATTTTGACCTCAGGTAGAGCCACATTGCAGCCCGGCGCAGCAATGCGGTAATGACAGCCCAGAGCCAATTCCAGCCCGCCGCCCATGCATACGCTGTGCAACGCCGCCAGCACCGGCTTGGTGGTGGCCTCAATCGCCAATATCACGCTCAGTAAACTTGGTTCCTGAAAGGCTGTGGGAGAACCAAACTCTTTGATG
>CAIYNH010000381.1 GCA_903927495.1 uncultured beta proteobacterium | reverse complement strand
GAACTGCGGGCAGATGTAGTTCACGTAGTCGGGCATGCGGCGCAAGATGGTGTCGGTGACGGCATCGGTGCTGTAGCCGCGCTGTTTTTTGTCACGGTAAAGCTTTTGAATCCATTCCAAATTGATAACCGGCACTACCCCAATCAGCAAGTCAGGATGCTGTGCAATGTTGATGTCTGGTGTGACCACGGCGCCATGCAGACCTTCATAAAAGAGCAGATCGGTATGCGCTGGAACGTCTTCCCAGGGGGTGAAAGTACCGGGATCTTGCTTGTAAGGTGCGGCCTCTTCGGGGTCGTGCAGGTATTTGCGGCGCTTGCCTATACCGGTGGCCGCGTAATCCCGAAATAGCGCTTCGAGTTCAGGGAAAAGATTGTTTTCGGCCCCGAAGTGGCTGAAATTTTTATTCCCAGCAGCTTCCGCTTCGGCCGCCTTAATTTTCATGTCCTTGCGGTCATAGCGGTGAAAGCTGTCGCCCTCAATCACTGCCGCGTTGATTTTTTCTCGCCGAAAAATGTTCTCAAAGGTGCGAGTCACGGAGGTGGTGCCAGCGCCGCTGGAACCGGTGATCGCAATGATGGGGTGACGTGCAGACATGGGTTTAGTCTCCTGGTGTAAAAATATGTTTTTGTAAATGTGGCTATAACGCTTACGGGATAAGCGTAAGCTGCTATCAAAATCAGACTCTGAACAAGCTCCGTTCAGCAAACAGCGGGTTACTCAGTTCCACTTCGACGGGCTCGGTGTGGTAGCGCTCAATCCGATCGACCTCGTTTTTGGAGCCAAACACAAACCCAATGCGCTGGTGCAGCGACGTGGGTTGTACCTCCAGCATTGGTCTTTCTCCGGTGGATGCTCGGCCACCGGCCTGCTCCATGATCATTCCCACTGGGTTGGCTTCATACAGCAGGCGCAGTCGACCGGGTTTGGAGGCATCCTTGGTGTCACGCGGGTACATGAAAACACCGCCACGCATCAAAATGCGGTGTGCTTCTGCCACCATGGACGCAATCCAGCGCATGTTGAAGTCTTTGCTGCGCGGGCCGGTTTTTCCCGCCAGGCATTCATCGACATAGCGTTTCACCGGAACCTCCCAAAAACGGGCGTTTGAGGCATTGATGGCAAATTCCTGCGTGTCTGCGGGAATCTGCAATTTTGGATGTGTCAACATGAACTCGCCCAGATTGGGGTCGAGCGTGAAGGCATTGACACCGTCGCCGACTGTCAATACCAGCATGGTGGTGGGGCCATACAAGGCGTAGCCGGCCGCCAGTTGCTTGGTGCCAGGCTGCAAAAAGTCTGCCTCGACCACATCCCGACCAGATTCAATAACCTCCTGGGGGGCTCGTAATATGCTGAATATGCTGCCCACAGAGACATTTACGTCAATGTTGCTGGAGCCGTCCAGTGGGTCAAATACGATGAGATATTTGCCACGCGGAAATTGCGATGGGATTTGATACGGGAAATCCATCTCTTCCGAGGCCATACCTGCCAGGTTACCGGCCCATTCGGTGCGCTGCATAAAAACGTCGTTGGACAGCACATCGAGCTTTTTCTGAGTTTCGCCCTGCACGTTGACCGAGCCGCCCTCATCTGCGGCGTGGTTGCCCATGACACCTGCCAACTCACCAAACGCCACCGCCTTGGCAATTCCTTTGCAGGCCAGAGCCACATCCAGAATCAGGGCATTGAAGTCGCCGCTGGCACTTGGGAAACGGCGGCGTTCCTCAATCAGGAACTGGGTCAGAGTCGACCGGTTGGAACGAAGGGTCATGGTCATGGTGAAAGTCTCCAGAGTTGTTGTTTGTATATTGAGGTGCTCAAGCGGGATGCGCAGCGTGTCGTAGCGCTTGCATCACCGTGCGGTAACCACCGTCAGCATCTGCCGCGTTGAACACCGCACTGCCTGCCACACAGGTATCAGCACCAGCTTGCACAATTTCGCAGATGTTGTCAGTTTTGACACCCCCATCGACTTCCAGCCAGATCGGTTGACCACCATTGGCAACATGGGCATTAATCTTTGCCCGGACGAGGCGCAGTTTGGCAAGCGTAGAGGGGATGAACTTCTGTCCTCCAAAACCCGGGTTGACGCTCATGAGCAAGATCATGTCAAGCTTGTCCATGACGTGGTCTAGCCAATCTACCGAGGTTGCAGGGTTGAGAACCAGTCCAGCTTTGCAGCCCAGTTCACGAATCATCGACAGGGTGCGGTCCACGTGTCTGGATGCTTCCGGGTGGAAGGTGATGATGTTGGCACCGGCCTTGGCGAACAGCGGAATGATCGAATCCACCGGCTCAACCATCAAATGCACGTCAATCGGAATGCTTACATGCGGGCGAATGGCCTCACACACCAGTGGGCCAATGGTCAGGTTAGGAACGTAATGGTTATCCATCACATCAAAGTGCACCAGATCGCAGCCGGCTGCTTCGATGGCG
>CAIYNH010000380.1 GCA_903927495.1 uncultured beta proteobacterium | reverse complement strand
TTGGATTTGCCCGGATACCTGTGCGAAACGGTGTTTATTGCCAAACTTCCATTCGCTTCACCTTCAGACCCGGTGCAGGAGGCGCGCTCCGAGTGGCTTAAGCGCGAAGGTCGCGACCCGTTTGCTGAACTGGTGGTGCCAGCCACTGGCATCAAACTGTTGCAGTGGACTGGGCGTGCAATTCGCACCGAGGAAGATCAGGCACGGGTGATTTGTTACGACAAGCGCTTGCTCAGCACGTCATTTGGCCGGCGTATGCTACAGGGTTTACCAGCTTATACGGTGCAGCGCCGGGTCCAAGGCGAACTGCGAAAAGTGTGAATGGGACTTGTTATTGGCTTGAGTGGCCGCAGTTGCTACGCGTTACAGGAGTAGTTCTTTGAATTTGATCAACTGGTTGCCGGGTTTTGTGATGCGATTGGTCATGATGTTGGCTGGTCTGGTGTTTATGGCGGGGCTGTTCAGCGTTGTTTTGCTGGTATTGATGATTTGGCTTCTGAGCGCCCTGTTGGCCACACTGACAGGGAAACCGGTTAGTCCATGGACCTTTCAAATCAATCGTAAAGCTGCTTGGAGTCGTTTTTACCGAGCCTCGACTGGTGGGCGTGGACCGGTCGAAGCGGACCACAGCGACAACGTGGTGGATGTAGATGCCAAGGATGTCAATATCGTGACCGACGTTGAGTCCAAGCGCATCAAATAGCAGCCACTCAACAAAACATAAGCGCCAACCATGCTGGGTCGTCCAAGACATCGAGCATCAGGTAGCCGCCGATGCGGAAAAACCAGAAGTCAAAGCGGTTTTGCCATTCAGGTGATATCAAAAACATGAATTGAAAAGTGGCCAGCACGTCGGTCGGAAAAGTAGCGTTTAAGGGTTTCGCCGACAGTTCTGAAAGCAATCTCATCCCACGGAATTTCGTCTTCTTTGAATAGCCGGGCTTCAATGGTTTCAAAACCGGGCTCAAACGTGCTGCTCAGTAATTGCGCGCGATAAAACAGGTGGACTTGCCCAACCCGGGCCACGTTCACCATCGAGAAGAAGTCACCCATTTCGAATTGGGCACCAGATTCCTCCAGCGTCTCACGTGCGGCACCTTCAGAAACTGTCTCCTGAAGCTCCATAAAACCTGCCGGCAGTGTCCACTTGCCCCAACGTGGCTCGATATTGCGCTTGCAAAGCAGCACCTGATCACCCCAGCAGGGAATCGTGCCAACCACATTCAGCGGATTGTCGTAATGCACCGTCTGGCAGGAGGGGCAGACGGCGCGCTGTTTGGTGTCGCCGTCATCCGGGATCCGATATCGCACTGTTGAGCCACAGTTTCGACAGTGTTTGACGGGGGAACGCTGCATGATAGAAGTTTGGCTTTGCAGATATTCTTGCTGAAAGCGGGCTGTTACACCACTTTAAGTTCAATCGTAGTCAGTCCAGCCACGGTCGCGATCAAGACATCGCCCGGCACAACGGCGGCAACGCCCGCAGGTGTGCCGGTGTAAATCAAGTCACCGGGCTGAAGTTCCCATGCGGCCGAAAGTTGCGCGATGGTCTCCGACACGTTCCATATCAGCTTGGCGATCAAGCTACGTTGACGCTCGACACCGTTCACCCGCAGGCTGATGGCTGCATTAACAATATCACCCGCTTGCAGAGCTGGCGTGATCGTGCCAATGGGTGCCGAGTGGTCAAAGCCTTTGCCAATGCACCAGGGCCGACCCTGTTTTTTCATGTCGTTTTGCAGATCGCGCCGGGTCATGTCCAGACCCACGGCGTATCCAAAGATGTGCTTGGCAGCTTGATCTACAGGGATTTCTTTGCCACCGGTGCCAATGGCCACCACCAGTTCAATTTCATGATGCAGGTTGTGCGTCAAACTGGGGTAGGGAAGCGTTGCCGTGCTGCCGGGCTGAACCACCAGCACGGCATCAGCGGGTTTCATGAAGAAAAATGGGGGCTCGCGCCCGGTGTGTCCCATCTCTTGGGCGTGTTCTTCGTAGTTGCGTCCAACGCAATAAATGCGGTGCACGGGAAACTCGTCGGTGGAGCCCAAAACGGGTACCGACACTGTCGGCGAGGGAGTGAATAAATAGTCCATGAATGCTTGCCTTTCGAGGATGTCTAAATCTGCTCAATTCGACTTGGAGACCAGTTCAAAGTGTTCAACCACCGGAGCACTGGCAAAAAACGGGCCGACGATGGAGCGCCACTCGGCGAACGCCGGAGACTGCCTGAAGCCAACAGTGTGATCTTCCAGGGTGGTCCAAAAGATCTGCAAAACGTAGCGTTGCGGATTTTCGATGCAGCGATTGACCTTAAATCCCTCAAATCCATGCGCGTTGCTGATAACGGTTTGTAGCCCGCGCTGAATTTCTTCTTCGAAAGCTGAATTTTGCCCCGAATGGATAGAGAAGGCGGCTAATTCTAGGATCATAAAATTTCCAGTGGGTTGCAGGGTGTCACAGAAACATTGCTTACTGGCTCAGTATCGAAACT
>CAIYNH010000379.1 GCA_903927495.1 uncultured beta proteobacterium | reverse complement strand
GTCAGTGTTGTCGCCGCTGCTGGCTTGCTTGTACAGTGCATAGAGCTTGAGCAGGGTCATGTTGTCAGGACGTTCGCTCAGGTTTTTTGAGTTGGCAACGGCAGTTTCGAATTTTTTTTGCAGATCAGACATGGTGAATATTGTTAGAGGTTAAAGAAGACCCCCCATTGGGGTAAGTGCGCAGTATCTTAAAGCCCGTTTTGCCCGGAAAATAGAGTACCTTCCCGAAAGAGTTGCCATGGTTACAAAAATGCATCGTTCAAAGTCAGAAAGTGCTGCCGTGCAGCCCACGCTAAAGCCTGCGTCTGAGCGCATGAGCAAGGTCGATACCGCCTGGCTGCGCATGGATTCCCCTAGTAATCTGATGATGATCATGGGGGTATGGATCATCCAACCCGGCGTTACCTACGCCGAGGTGTCGCAGCGTATTGAAGAGCGGTTGCTTAAATACCCGCGCTTTGGACAAAGAGTGCAACAGGATGCCACTGGCGCCAGTTGGGTATTTGATGATGACTTCAAGATCGAGCGTCATGTTCTGCGCGAAAAAATACCGGTTTCAGCCAAGCAAAATTCTCAGCAAGCCCTTCAAGAGCGATTGGGCGAGTTGGCGTTGCAGCCGCTGGATATGCGCTACCCGCTGTGGGACTTCCGTCTGGTCGAGCATTACCGGGGCGGGTCAGCCCTGCTGGTGCGTATTCACCACTGCATTGCGGACGGGTTGGCCTTGATTTCGGTGATTCAAACCCTGGTTGATGGCGGTACCGAACCACCCAAGCGCAGGCTCAAACCCGCCCATTCGTCGGGCTGGGAAGCGGCTGAGGAGTGGATGTCGCACACCTTGATCGCACCCTTGACTGTGGCCACCGTCAAGGCTCTGGATGCCGCTGGAGACGGTGCTGCGCACGCCCTTGGCAGCATGGGCGCCCCTAGAACCTTGGTTGAAAAGCTGATTGAAAAGGGATTGAGTAAAGGGCTGGGCGGCTCCGCTGATGCGGCCAAACTGGCTTATCAGGTGATACGTGACGGGGCCGCGCTGGCCTTGATGTCCGACGATTCACCGACCCGACTCAAAGGCATACCGGGCCAGTCCAAGCGTGTGGCCTGGTGTCAGCCGATACCGCTAGATGAAGTGCGAGCCGTCGGCAAGGCCTTGAATTGCTCCATCAACGACGTGCTGTTGGCCTGCGTGGCCGGTGCCATTGGCCAGTACCTCAGGTCCCATGGAGATTCGGTGTCAGGCAAAGAAATTCGCGCCATGGTGCCGGTGAATCTGCGGCCTATGGAGCAAGCCTACAAATTGGGCAACCATTTTGGATTGGCACCGGTGGTGTTGCCGATTGGCCTGGACAACCCGTTAGAGCGCGTCTATGAGGTGCGACGGCGTATGGGCGAGCTTAAGGGCAGCATGCAGCCATTGCTGGCTTTTGCGCTGTTGGCCGTAGCGGGTCTGGTGGTCAAACCCATGCAAGACGCCATGCTGAATTTGTTTTCCAAAAAAACCACGGCCGTCATGACCAACGTGCC
>CAIYNH010000378.1 GCA_903927495.1 uncultured beta proteobacterium | reverse complement strand
TGCCTTACGGTTAAGTATCAGTGCGCGGCTTATTGTTAACGCCGCACAGTCACCTCAACATACTCAACAAATTATCGATGATGCCTTGCTGGTGCTGGAGAAGGCGGTCCCGGTGGCCTTGAAAAAAGGCAAACCAGGCTCAAAGGAATTTCGTGCCGGTCTGCGTGAAGCGTTTGAGACCATGGGCCGTACGCTGGTCTCCCACGGTGTCCTGAACTGGACCAAGGACGACCACTGGGGCTTCACCAACGAGACCGGAGTGATGCTCAAGGTGGTCAACGGCGACTGGAAAGTCGAGTAACTACCGAAGCATTTCTTCCTTTCGGTGATACGTTTGGTTGCGGGTGGCCTGCGGGGCACCCTCGTACCTCCCCTTTAATTTCAGCAGGTACCTCATGGATTTTTCAATCGCCAGCATCCTCCTGCTGGACGGCATCACCAACGGCGCTGTCTATGCCTTGCTTGGATTGGCTACGGTGCTCGTGTTTTCAGTGACCCGAGTGATTTTCATTCCCCAGGGTGAGTTTGTCGCTTATGGCGCACTGACCCTGGCCATATTCCAAACCGGCAAAGTTCCGGGTACGGTCTGGCTCCTGCTGATCATGGCAGTATTGGCCGCTGTGCTGGATGCAAGGGTCAGCTGGCAACACAGCGGCAACGCCAAACATGCCGCCAAGGCAGGTCTGACCACACTGGCCGCACCTTTGGTGGTGGCAGGTTTGTCGATCTGGGCCGCACCGCACCAGCTGCCGCTGCTGATTCAAGCGCTGCTGACGGTTGCCATCGTGACCTCGTTTGGCCCACTCATCTACCGGCTGGCCTACCAGTCGCTCGCCGATGCCAGTTCCTTGGTGCTATTGATCGTGTCAGTAGGCGTGCATTTCGCCATGACCGGACTGGGTCTACTGTTCTTCGGTGCAGAGGGCTTTCGCAATCCATCCTTTTGGGATGTGCGCCTGAGTATGGGCGGACTCAACCTGACCGGTCAAGCCGTCATCATCTGCTTTGTATCGCTGGCCTTGATAGTGTTGTTGTGGCAGTTTTTTAGCCGCACGTTGTATGGCAAAGCTCTGCAAGCGACAGCTGTAAACCGGCTGGGTGCCCGTTTGATGGGCATCTCGACCCACGGTGCTGGTCAGGCCACTTTTGCCATGGCAGCACTGATAGGTGCTTTGTCAGGACTGCTGATTGGCCCGACCACCACCGTGTTTTACGACTCGGGGTTTCTGATCGGGCTCAAAGGCTTTGTGGCGGCAGTGATGGGGGGCCTGCACAGCTACCCGCTGGCGGCACTGGGGGCATTGTTTGTCGGGCTGGTGGAATCTTTTGGCTCGTTTTGGGCAAGCGCCTTCAAGGAGGTGATCGTGTTCACCCTGGTGCTGCCCATTTTGCTCTGGCGCTCGGTCGCCGGTGGCCAATCGGAGGACCACTGAAATGAACTTCACCACCCAACTTCAACACTGGGCGCATTCCGCCAAAATCCAACGCGTGGTGGTCGTGGCCTGCATGCTGGCGTATGCGGTGTCGCCCGTACCCGAATTCTGGATCACCCAGCTCAACTACATCGCCCTTTACAGCCTGGTCATTTTGGGCCTGGTGCTGCTCACCGGCATTGGCGGGCTGACCTCGTTTGGGCAGGCTGCGTTTGTCGGCATCGGGGCTTACACCAGCGCTTACCTGTGCGTCAACATGGGCTGGTCGCCCTGGCTCACGGTATTTGCCGGGCTGCTCATCACAGGCATCAGTGCCCTGATGGTGGGCTGGATCACGTTGCGCATGTCGGGCCACTATCTGCCACTGGCCACCATCGCCTGGGGCCTGTCCCTGTATTACCTGATGGGCAACCTGGATGCTCTGGGCAAGTATGACGGCATATTGGATGTACCTGCACTGACCCTGTTTGGCTGGGACATCAGCAAAGGCCGCAGTTTCTTTGTGCTGGCCTGGGGCATAGTGCTGTTTGGTGCCTTTGCCTTGCTAAACCTGATGGACTCACGCACCGGACGCGCCATCCGCGCCATGCGCGCCAGCACCCTGATGGCTGAAGCCATGGGGGTGGACACGCTGCGCCACAAGGTCGGCATTTTCTTGATTGCAGCACTATTTGCCAGTATCTCTGGCTGGTTGTTTGCGCACTTTCAGCGCACCGTCAACCCCTCGCCTTTTGGCCTCAAAATGGGCATTGAATACCTGTTTATGGCGGTGCTAGGCGGTGCTGGCTATGTGTGGGGCGCTATCAGTGGCGCAGTGATGACCAAACTTCTGGAAGACGAGTTGCAGGTCCTGCTGCCCAAACTGCTGGGCACCAGCGGCAGCTACGAGGTGATTGTCTTCGGCATCGTACTGGTGCTGGTGCTCAAGTACCTGCCCGACGGTGTTTGGTCGCTGGTGGGACGTTTTTTACCGAAGCCAGATCGGACCGAAGACTGGCACAGCGCAGCCCCGCTGGCTGAACGCATCAAACCTGCCTTGGGCGACCTGGTGCTCGAAGTCAAAGACATTCGCAAACAATTTGGCGGGCTGATGGCGGTCAAAGACATCGGGTTCTCGATCCAGGCCGGTCAAATCGTCGGATTGATTGGCCCGAACGGGGCCGGCAAGTCAACCACCTTCAACCTTATCACTGGCGTGCTGGGGTTGACTTCGGGCGAGGTCAAGTTTCGCGGCCAAACCATCAGCGGCCTGCCCTCTCGTGAGATTGCCCGACGCGGCATGAGTCGCACCTTTCAGCATGTCAAGATGATTCCAGAACTCAGCGTGCTGGAAAACGTGGCTCTGGGCGCACAACTGCGGGGCCACAAAGGTGCGCTCTCAAGCATGCTGCGACTGGACCGCGCTGAAGAACAAAGCCTGCTGCTCGAAGCCGCACGTCAACTCAAGCGCATTGGCATGGGTCACGCCATGCACGAACAAGCTGGCAACCTCGCCATGGGCCCCCAGCGCTTGCTGGAAATTGCCCGGGCCTTGTGCAGTGACCCGGCGCTGCTGCTGCTGGATGAGCCTGCAGCAGGCTTGCGCCACAAAGAAAAACAGGCGTTGGCAGATGTATTGCGCCAACTTCGCAGCGAGGGCATGAGCATTTTGCTGGTGGAGCACGACATGGACCTGGTGATGGATGTCACCGATCACATCGTGGTGATGGAGTTTGGCACCAAGCTGATGGAAGGCACCCCCGAAGAAGTGCAGCGAAGCCCGCAAGTACGTGCAGCGTATTTAGGCATGGAACATTGAAAGTCACCGCATGAACCCACCTGTTTTAACCGTCAAAGGCCTGCGCGCCGGCTATGGACGCGCCGAAGTGCTGCACGGCATCGACCTGCAAGCACCCAAGGGCAGCGTGATCACGGTGATCGGACCCAACGGCGCCGGCAAATCAACTTTTTTGAACGCCTTGATGGGCGTACTGCCGGCGCAGGGTCAGATCGAATTTGAAGGCCAACCCATCAGCGTGCTGTCGCTTGAAGAGCGCGTCATGCTGGGCATTGCCTTGGTGCCCGAGAAGCGCGAACTGTTTGGCACCATGTCGGTCGAAGACAACCTGGTGCTGGGGGCGTTTCGCCAGGTGCGCTTACACAACCCAAAATGGCGCGATCAACTCGACGTGGTGTATCAGTTGTTTCCGCGCCTGAGTGAGCGTTGCAAGCAGTTGGCGGGCACTTTGTCCGGCGGTGAGCGGCAGATGCTGGCCGTGGGTCGCGCACTGATGTCGCGCCCGACCCTGCTGATGCTCGATGAACCCAGTTTAGGACTGGCACCACTGGTCGTGAAAGAGATTTTTCGCACCATCGATACCTTGCGGCAGACCGGCGTGACCACGCTGCTGGTTGAACAAAATGCTCGAGCCGCGCTAGAGACCGCTGACTTTGGCTACGTGCTGGAGATGGGCGAGGTGGCTTTGAGCGGCCCGGCCAAAGAGTTGGCGACGGACTCAAGGGTGATTGATACCTATCTGGGAGCCGCTCGGGCTAAGAAGTGATTTTGGTAATTTTTCCTCTATGGCTTACCAGGTAAGCATTAAGCGCTATTAAATAGTGACTGTTTTGAAAATTATGTCTCGATATCTATGAATTGGGTGCTTGATCGAAGTTTCCCCCACTCCCCCCAACCCACTCGCCCCACCGGGCAAGGGGGAGCTAACAGCCACATGTGGTCGGTGGGTGCTGCGAAAAGTGTGATCGACAACCTCGTCTTCGTTAAATTGAGAGATTGTTTTGAGATTGCTTAACAACACTTCAGTAAACCGATGAAACCAGCCACGAACTACCCGCCAAGCGTTCAGACAACTTCATCGCCAAAATACTTATCGGAACTTTAGACCTCTAGAGCTTACTGAATAAGCATTAACAGCTCATAAACATATAGCAACTCCCCTTTCCACACGTCACTCAATTCCCTAATGACAAAGCCCCGGATGTTGATCAGACGCTTCGCCAAGCTGACCGGCCACATAGGGCTGTTGGCTCCCCCTCGTCCGGCGGGGCGAGGGGGGGGGGAACTCAAATCAGTCAACCGATCCAACAACTTGAAATCAGTCAAATAGTTAACCATGATTTATGGCTGTCTCACTTACTGAATAAGCATAAAAAGCTACTATTAATATAGCAAACATGAACACCTACCAAGCCCCCACCAACGACATCAACTTCATCCTGACCACGGTTCTCAAGGCCCCCGAACAACTGCAAGCCCTACCTGCCTTCCATGAGGTCGACCCCGATTTGATGAACCAGGTGCTGGAGGAAGCCGGCAAATTCGTCACTGAAGTGATCGCCCCCTTGAGCCGCACGGGTGACGAAGTGGGTTGCCAGTTTGAGGGCGGCAAGGTCACGACACCACCCGGCTTTAGGAATGCCTACCAATCCTTCTGGCAAGCCGGCTGGCCCGCGTTGGCCTGTGAATCAGCAGATGGTGGCCAGGGTTTGCCGGCGGTGCTGGAAGCCGTTTTGTATGAAATGCTCAGCGCCGCCAACCACGGCTGGACCATGGCACCGGGCCTGCTGCATGGGGCCTACGAGTGCCTGAAACACTACGGCAGTGAAGACCAGAAAGCCAAGTATCTACAAAAAATCGCTACCGGCGAATGGCTGGCGACCATGTGCCTGACAGAACCCCATGCCGGCAGCGACCTCGGACTGGTGCGCACCAAGGCAATTCCACAGGCAGATGGCAGCTATCAATTATGTGGCACCAAGATATTCATATCGGGTGGCGAGCACGACCTGAGCGACAACATCGTGCACCTGGTGCTGGCCCGTTTGCCAGATGCGCCACCCGGGCCGAAAGGCTTGTCGCTCTTCATTTGCCCCAAATTTTTGACTGATGGCACGCGCAGCCCGATCCATTGCGATCGTATCGAGGAAAAAATGGGTTTGCATGGAAGCGCCACCTGCGTCATGCGCTTTGATGAAGCCACCTGTTCAATGGTGGGCCAACCGGGGCGTGGGCTTAACGCCATGTTTGTCATGATGAACGCGGCCCGACTGCATGTGGCCCTGCAAGGCATTGGCCTGCTGGATGCGGCCTGGCAAAAGGCCGATGCTTATTCAAAAGAGCGTCGTCAAATGCGTGCACCCCTTCGCGGCAAATCGAGTGCCGAGGCTGACTTGATCTGCGAGCACCCCGCCATGCGCCGCATTTTGGACACCCAGCGCGCCTGGATCGACGGTGGCCGGGTGCTGGCCTACACCACTGCGGTAGAGCTTGACATCATCAAACACCACGACGATGGGGATCGACGTGCCCAAGCCGAGCGCTGGTGCAGTCTGGTCACGCCGGTGCTAAAAGCCGCCTGGACAACTCAGGCATTTATTGGCAGCAGTGAATGCCTGCAAGTGTTTGGCGGACACGGGTATGTGCGCGAATGGGGTATCGAGCAAATTGTGCGCGACTCAAGGGTCAGCATGATCTACGAGGGTACCAACGAGATTCAGGCGATTGACTTGCTGGTGCGCAAGGTGCTGGCAGACAGTGGTCTGGGAATAGCAGCACTGCTGCAGCAACTTGGCCATAACCTGACCTTTGATTCAGCCGCCGAGCGCGCATTGACTGCCCAAATCACCGAATTGGGTAGCCTGACCTGCAAACTTGTGGCTGCCAGCGCAAGCGAGCGAGAGCTGCCCTACTGGGTGGCCGACGACTACCTTCGTGCCGTGACTTTGACGCTGATGTCGTGGGCCTGGTTGCAAATCGCGCAGGGCGGAGCAGCAGCTGCGCAAGGTTCAGACACTGCCCGCTGGATAAATCCAGCGGCGGCGTTGCAACACTGGATATTGCCCGAATTTGCCATGCG
>CAIYNH010000377.1 GCA_903927495.1 uncultured beta proteobacterium | reverse complement strand
TTTGCTAGAAGCCATGGAAGAAAAACAAGTGACGATCGAGGGCGAAACGCGCGCCTTGCCCTTGCCATTTTTTGTCATTGCCACGCAAAATCCGCATGACCAATTGGGTACCTACTTGCTGCCCGAATCGCAACTTGACCGTTTTTTGATGCGTATCTCACTGGGTTACCCCGACCGCACTGCTGAGCGCGAACTGCTCCAAGGGGCCGATCGCCGTGATTTGGTAGATGCTCTACCGAGTTTGCTCACGGCGGAGGAATTAAAAACCCTGCAAAACCAGGTACTGGCGGTGCATGCCTCGGAACCGCTGCTGGACTATCTGCAAGACCTGCTGGCGGCAACCCGAAATGGTGAATGGTTTTTGCAGGGCTTGAGCCCACGCGCCGGGATTGCAGTGCTGCGGGCGGCCCGCGCTCGGGCACTGCTAAGTGGCCGCCTATACGTGGCCCCGGATGACCTGCAAGCAATCCTGCCACAAACCATTGCTCACCGCCTAATCCCCGTAAACCAGGCGGGTCGGGGCGCAACCGAGCAAGTACGCGCCATGCTGGACGCCGTACCACTGCCGTGACCCAATTGCCCAACCCGCTGCGGCACCCTGTGCGTCATGTGCGGGCACGACTGGTGCGCTGGTGGCAAGAGCGCCTGCCATTCACCGACACCCTGCTCCTGACTCAGCGAAATGTCTATATCTTGCCCACTCGCGCCGGCTTGTTGCTGGGCGTGACGCTGATGGTGCTGTTGGTAGCCTCGATCAACTACCAACTCAATTTGGGCTACCTGTTAACCTTTTTGTTGACCGGCAGCACCCTGATTGGAATGCATGTATGCCATGGCAATCTGCGTGGTTTGACTTTGAATTTGATAGCACCTAGTGCAATCTACACGGGTGATACAGCCACTTTTGGTGTTGGATTACAAAACACCCGAAAGCGTCCCCGGTTTGGCCTTGGGTTGGCGCTACTGGGTTCTGCACAGTGGGCCTGGACGGATGTGGCCGGCGAGTCCAACGCGGTAGTGCATCTTGCCTACCGGCCTGATCATCGTGGTCTGCACCAGCTTCCCACGTTGACGGCAGAGACCCGGTTTCCTCTGGGTACATTTCGAGTTTGGACGATTTGGCGACCGGCAGCCAGCGTGCTGGTCTATCCCGCTCCCGAAATGCCTGCACCGGCACTACCTCCAGGTCTTGCCCATGAAGGCAGCGCCCATGCCCGCAATATCGGCGTGCAAGGCGAGCCTGATGGGCTGCGAGCCTACCGCCGGGGTGATCCACTCAAAAGCATTGTCTGGAAAAAAGCTGCAAAGACCGGCGCACTGGTAAGCCGCAACAGCCTGACTTTGCAACAGCAAACCCTGTGGCTGGATCAGCAGCAGACTGGCCTGAACCTGCCAGAAGCCCAACTGAGCCGCCTGTGTGCCTGGGTGCTGCAAGCCGACAAACTCGGGCTGATTTATGGTTTGCGACTTAAAGGGCGAGAAATCGAGCCTGCGACTGGCACGGCGCATCAGCAACATTGTTTGCGCGCGCTGGCATTAGCATGATTTGAACCCCATGAACCGCCAGTCTTTCAGCCATCTGCCGCGCGAAACCCGTGACACATTGTTCATGCTGGTGGTGATCGCCTGGGTGGTGCTGCCGCAGCTGGGTGCACTGCCGCTGTGGTGCAGCCTGCTCAGCGCTGCCGTCATGACTTGGCGCGCTGTGCTGGCCTGGCGTGCACAAGCGCTGCCGTCCAGGTGGTGGCTGGCGGGTGTGCTGGCCTTAGGTGTATTCGGCACCTTGATCACCTTCAAGACCATTCTGGGACGCGAAGCAGGGGTGACTCTTCTGGTGCTCCTACTGGCGCTCAAGACCCTTGAACTCCGCGCCCGGCGTGATGCTTTTGTGGTGTTTTTTTTGAGCTTCTTCTTGATGCTGACGAATTTTTTCCACTCGCAGTCACTGCTAACTGCAGCGGCCATGCTGATCGCCCTGCTGGGCTTGCTGACGGCCTTGGTTAATGCACATATGCCGGTGGGCAGGCCACCGCTGTTGCAAGCGGCCCGCACCGCCACCGGCATGGCGCTGCTGGGAGCACCCGTGATGGTGCTGCTGTTTGTGCTGTTTCCGCGTGTGGCACCGTTATGGGGCTTGCCAAGTGATGGCATGAGTGGGCGCAGCGGCCTGTCTGACCAAATGACAGTAGGCACCATCGCCAACCTGGCACTCGACGAGAGCGTAGCCATGCGCATCCGCTTTGAAACTGCGGTACCCGAACAGTACGCCATGTACTTTCGCGGGCCGGTACTGTCGGCATTTGACGGGCGCACCTGGCAAGTGCTGGAGGCAACCATGCAGCGCCCCTCCAGTTTGCCTGTGAACCTAAAGATTCAAGGGCCTGCCATCAAATACCAGGTGACGCTGGAACCCAGCAAACAAAGTTGGCTAATGGTGCTGGATGCAACACCCACAGCGCCCGCGCTGTATGGCAAAACCGCCCGCATGACCCCTGAACTGCAGTGGGTGCTGGACTCCCCGGTGACCGATCTGCTGCGTTACCAAGCCACCAGCTACCCTGATTTTTCGTATGGACCGCTCGAACTTGCGCCTGGTTTACAAGATTTTCTGGCTTTGCCAGCTGGTTTTAACCCTCGGACTTTACAGTTGGCAGCAGAACTGACAGGCGATGTTAGCTATACTAATTATAGCAACACAGACTGGACCAATCTGGTTCTGGAACGTCTGCGCAGTGGGGGCTACAGCTACACGCTGGAGCCAGGAACTTTTGGCCTACACAGTGCCGACGAATTCTGGTTTGACCGCAAGGCGGGGTTTTGTGAGCACATTGCCGCCAGTTTTGTCATTCTGATGCGCGCCTTGAAGGTGCCGGCCCGGGTCGTCACAGGCTACCAGGGCGGCGACCAAAATCCGATGGATGGCTTCTGGACAGTGCGTCAAAGTGATGCCCATGCCTGGGCAGAGGTTTGGCAAGCCAATCAGGGCTGGGTGCGTATTGACCCCACCTCGGTGGTCGCCCCTGGACGCACAGGCAGTTTCCAGCGCTTGAGTAAACCGCGCGGCATCATTGCGACGGCAATTCTAGGTAACGTCAACCCGGAGTTGGCATCTGGCCTGCGCGCCGTCTGGGAAGCAGTCAACAACCGATGGAACCAGCAGGTGCTGAATTACACTCAGGCCAAACAGCTTGACCTGCTGAAAAACCTCGGCTTCAGTGAGCCCGACTGGCAAGACCTGGTGTTTTTGCTGTGTGGCATTGTGTTGGCCGGAAGTTTGACGGGTGCCGCCTGGAGCGCTTGGGAGCGGCACCGGCAAGACCCTTGGCTGCGCTTGCTGGGGCAAGCCGTGCGCCGACTCCATCCGTTAGGCATCATTCTGGCAAACAACACCACACCAAGGCAGATTTGCCAGCAATTGCCGGACTCAACCGCTCAGTTGAATTTGCAGCCATGGCAGGACTGGCTCATCAAACTCGAAACACTGCGCTACGCCCCGCGCTCTGACGATGAGCAAACGGCATCATTCAAACAACAGCTCGCTACACTGGAGCGCGAACTCAAACACTTGCCCTTATCCCCGTGAATTTATTGCCTCCCTTACAGCTGCCTGGCCGCCAAGACTTCATCAGCCGCATCCACTTATCCAGACCGGTCTCGGACCGTAAAGTTGACATTCCCGTTCCGTCGGGCTGGCCGATGCAATTATTGGGTAACTTAATTGGTATTATTTTTATAGCATCTATCGCTTTACCAGTATGCGCTGGAGCTATAAAAAATACAAAGAAACAC
>CAIYNH010000376.1 GCA_903927495.1 uncultured beta proteobacterium | reverse complement strand
CACGCCTGATTCCGATTTTTGTCGCATTTGCTTAGCGCGGATCAGGAAGTCTGAAATTAGTGCAATTTCACGGATTCAGGTTTAGCCTACGCTTTCAGCTAACTCAAAAATAGGCAAATACATCAACATCACAATGCCGCCGATAAGCACACCTATAACAACCATCATCAGGGGCTCCATCAGTCGGGTAGCGCGGTCTACCGAACGCTCTAACTCCGCATCCATAAAGTCTGCCGCGCGCTCCAACATGTCACCCATCTGGCCAGATCGCTCACCCACCGCTAGCAATCGATCACTCACCACGGTTGTAAATCCCTGGTGCTGCAAGGCGCTTGAGATTGGCAACCCTTCGCTTACCGCAGATATGGCCTTTGCGATACCGTTCTGAGAGCGCAGCGGGGCCATGGACTCAATCATCTGCAATGACCGCACAGCCGGAATACCACCGCGCAACAGCATCCCTAACGAACGGTAAAGGCGTACAAGCTCAAACTGGTGTATGCGCTCGCCCAGCCAAGGCAAGCGCCAGGCTATATGAAACACCCAGCTTCGTGCGGCTGGGTGCGTTACTACCAACGCCAAGCCAGCAAAGAAGCTCGCAGTCAATATCAAAGCCGCCATGGGATTTTCTGAAATAGCCAAACCTAAGCGAATCACCAATCCAGACAAATAGGGCATATCTTGCAAGCGGTCAATAAACACCACACTAAAACGCGGCACCACGTAGCCGAGCAAAAAAGCAATCACCAACCCACCCAACGACAGCAGCAGCGCTGGGTAGATCAGCGCGCCAATCAAACGACTGCGCAGAGCTTGAAACTGAGTTTCATAAGTCACAAACCGCTTGAGCGATTGCACTACCCCACCAGTTTGTTCACTTGCCTCAATGGCGGCCTGAAACAGCGGCGGAAAAATATCGGGCAATTGCGCCAGTGTCTGTGAAAAAGACAGGCCTGCTTGCAAGCCGTTCTGCAGTTGCGCCAGGATGGCGTGCTGGCGGCTGTCTTGCTCTTTTTCAGTCAGGGTATCCACTGCCTCGACCAATTGCAGCCCGGCCTCCAGCAAAGACAAGAGTTGTTGACAAAAAATCAGCAGCGGAAAGCGTGCGGATCCTGCTTGCGTCATTTGCTGATGTCGGCTGCTTCACCCTCGCCACCGGGTGCACCGTCTTTGCCCATCGAGATGATTTCAAAGTCGCCGTTGGCACTCGGAAAACGGTACACATAGGGGTTACCCCAAGGATCAGGTGGCGGCATTTTTTTGAGGTAAGGACCTTGCCAGCGAGGTTCGGTTGCGGGGCGCACAAACAAGGCGTTAAGTCCCTGCTCGTTACTGGGAAACTTCCCCACATCCAGCCGGTACTGCTCCAACGCCTTCTCAAACCCATCAATTTGAGCCAATGCGGCCTTGACTTCAGACTTGCCGATCTGGGCAAAGTAACGCGGACCCACATAACCCACCAGCAAACCAATGATGACCATGACTACCAGCAACTCAAGGAGTGTGAAACCCTGTTGAACCTTAGCACTTAAATCAACAAAACGGCCTTGCGGCCGTTTTGCACTCACTGGAAGCGATTGCTCCCATGGTTTCAATATCATGGTTTGTTAACCCAGAAGCCCATACCGGGGCTCAGCGTGCCAGAGGTGCCGAAATCCAGGTAATTTTTAGTAGCAATAAAGGCAGCAAGTCCTTGGTTATTGACCAATTCAGGAGCCCAGAAAT
>CAIYNH010000375.1 GCA_903927495.1 uncultured beta proteobacterium | reverse complement strand
TTTTTTGGTCTTTGCTACTTCGAATCCAACACTACTCCAACCTCTGCGTAGCAAAGTGCCACGGTAGTAGATAAGGTCTCTTTTTGCGATAAAAACACCAATCCATCCACGCATGATCAGCGCCAGAAGCATCCCCAATGCCATGCCACCTGGACCGCCAACCGGCACAGCACCAGCCGCACCAATTCCAATCGGAATGGCAATCATGCACAGAGTTTTTAGAATCCCGTAACGCCAGATCAAGACTGGAGCCGCAAAATAGAAACCGCCAGCGTAGACGAGCCCTGGCAATCGTCGAAAGGGAAGCTCTTTGAAAATGGCAATTGTCTTGTCATTTCGTTTGAGGATCTCAAACTCGCGGACGGCTGTTGGTCCAACCACACCTCCATCGGGAGTTTTCTTTCGCATCGATGCAAACAACAAAAACAGCATTGCACCGATAAAAATCTGCGCAACTGTTAACGCCAACATCGCGTGTTGTTCTGCCATATGTCCAATCCAATGTTTTGCAGCCTGGATAAGTCTTTTTGCAAAGCAATATTGAAGCGCTGGGAATGAAGATTAGCGCAGCCCGGAACGGCGATAAATAGTGAGCAATTCGTCGGGGTCGTTTTCAATACTCAAACCTATAGAACTCAATTCACGGGGAGCGTCACTCAAAACTCTGGGGGCGGTCTTCAGGATCATGGGGTCCGACGACAAAATATCAAAGGATGCATCGATAGTGGGTGCGTTTGCATTTAGCAAGGCATGCTTTTCTGGTACGCCCCAATTCGGCATTGCTCTTTCTATGAGTTCGCCAACCAATGGATTGCCTGCAACCAATTCCTTGATCAGCAATTCATAAGAATGCCGATCAACGGCGAGTCGTTCACTTGCTGCGCGGTTGTGGGATTGCGCTAAAGTTCGACCCAGTTGGCAAGCTACGAACCCTGCAAGTGCGCCAAAACCAAAGGCGCTCGATACGGTGAATAGTGCGCCAATTGATCCACTTCGCACTGCGGTCAAGGTTGCATCCGTCAGACTTTCCCCCGCAAGGCCATGCGCCACAGCAAATCCAAGTAAGGCTGAAGTACCTCCTGCGCCTAGGAAGTCAAGCGGATCCACGTATACGGTTATGGTCTGCCAGGTTGAGACGAGTCCAGCCAAAACATTTTGCACTCCACCTGCAAGTAGCATGGGATTCTGGGTTGCCACTGCGAAACCAATCTCAACACTTCCCATGCCAAATGTCTGGCAGGCAGTGCCGAAATCCAGTAGGAGGCTTCCTTGCAACGCTTGGATCAAATTCGTGGCACCGTCCGCAAACGCAAATACTCCCACGCCTGTGTCAAAAAGGCTAATCTGAAGCCAGCCTTTGGCGATGCCCGCTTGTTCAAGCAACTGCCCTAGTCCTGAATGCGAGAAACCTGGGATCGGAATTCCAGCTTTGGTCGGAAAATCCGTCAGGATGATGTGACCTGCGTGCTTCACGCCAGCACTGGCCCCATGGCTGCTGAACGTCGCTGGAACGTCCAGAAGTAAATCATGTCCAGCCATGTAGCGGTGGCCGTAGCCACTCGCGCAGTCAGCGATCTGATTCTTTGCCAGACTTGGAGCCAGCCCATCGACGAAATTTCGCAATTCCGTAGCAGGAATGTGCATGTACGCCATTTGTCCTGGCACTACCAATAGATCGCTCGCAAGCGATGCGGTGTCTGGGTTGGCGGTCTGGGTCAACCCAAAGACTACATCCCCAGCGTCGCCGAAATCCTTACGCTGAAGGTTCACGCTTCACCACGTTAAACAGGGATTCACCATGCTCTGGCCAAATCGCATCAACTGCGCGTGCTGATGAGCTTTTGAGAACCTTCAAAAAGCGATCAGTATCCTTGTGCTTATCACTGGTGGTAGCGAAGTAGGCCGCAATACCTGCAAGTGCGACTCCACCCACCATCCAGCCTATGGGGCCAGTCATTGAGGTTCCAACAAAGAAGGCAGATACGCTTGCAAGTGCACCAGCACCCC
>CAIYNH010000374.1 GCA_903927495.1 uncultured beta proteobacterium | reverse complement strand
GCCTGCTGGTCGACACCAAAGCCGTGTTGCAAGACCATTTGGCTGGCGTGCAACGCTCAGGAGAAACCGACCTCGCGTTGTTGACCGACGGCCTCTCGGCTGAGCGCGAACAAGGTATCACCATCGACGTGGCCTACCGCTACTTCAACACGGCCGCGCGCAAATTCATCATCGGCGATGCGCCTGGTCATGAGCAGTACACCCGCAATATGGTCACGGCTGCCAGCAGCGCCGATTGCGCCGTGGTGCTGGTAGATGCCACCAAGTTGCAGTGGAAAGACCCGGAACTGGACTTGCTGGTGCAAACCCGCCGCCACGCGCTCCTGTGCAACTTGCTGCGCGTGCCCAGCATTGTGTTTGCTGTGAACAAACTTGATGCACTGGAAGACCCGGCCAAACCAGAAACTGAGGAACAAGCGGCGCTGGCTTTTGCCAATATCCGTGGCGCACTGAAAAAATTTGCCCTCGCCGGCGGAATTGAAATTGCCAGCACGGTACCGATTTCGGCACTAAAGGGCCACAACGTGGTGGACGCAGTGAATGACTGGTGCGGCTATACCGGTCCCAGCCTGCTGGATATTCTTGAACTGCTACCAGTAACCCCGGCTGATACTGCGTTGCCGCTTGCTTTTCCGGTGCAATGGGTCGAAAAATTTTCTGCAAGCAGCGACACCTCACGTGGGCGCCGCGTATTTTGGGGCCGTGTTGCTACAGGTTATGCCAAGGTGGGCCACACCGTGAAGGTTTTGCCGAGCGGACAAACGGCGAACATTGCCCAAGTGTTGGGCCACACCCGCAAGCCTGGTGAAGTGGCCGCCGGCCACAGCGCTGGCATTGTGCTGGATCGCGAAGTCGATGTCTCGCGTGGCGACTGGCTACTGGCCGTGGCCACCGCAACGCCAGCCGCCGAGCTAACTTACAACGACTTTGATTGCGCATCCGCAGTGACCAGCCTGATGCCGAGCCGGGAACTCTCGGTCACAGTGGCCTGGATGGATGACGAGCCACTGGTTGCAGGCAGAGTTTATTGGGCGCTCCATGGCCACCGTTGGGTCAAGGCGCGGATCAAGCGCATCGTGCATCGCCTGGACATCAACACCCTGACTGAAGAAGATGCCCAGTCGCTGCCGGCCAACAGCATTGGTCATGTCGAGTTGCTGCTGCAAGAACCGATTGCCGCCTTGTCTTTTGAAAAATCGCGTGTGCTGGGATCACTGGTACTTATGGACACCGCCACGCACAGAACCTCAGGTGCAGTTCTTATCAGGCGCTAATGCATATGCAGCTTGCATAAGCTACTATCATTTTTATACTTCAGGTCGTGCTTTATTGGCCGAAACAGCACCACTTGCAGGCTGCGGAAACCGGATTTTCCAATCTGACTCGAGGTGTGCTGGATGGATTGCTTTCGCCTAGCGATCTATCTGGAGGGCTCTGGTCTATGGCCACTGACTTTGGACAACAGTGTGACGTGGTTGACGGATTGATTGGAAGCAGCCCCTCAATACAAAGAATTTCCAGGCCATAAACCCCATAAAATCAGGCTTTTGCATCCAACCGAAGAATCATCACCATGACCCATACCGTCACCGAAGCCTGTATCAAATGCAAGTACACCGATTGTGTAGATGTCTGCCCTGTGGACTGCTTTCGCGAAGGCCCAAATTTTTTGACCATCGACCCCGATGAATGCATTGACTGCGCGGTGTGCATCCCTGAATGCCCCGTGAACGCGATCTACGCCGAAGAAGACGTGCCTAAAGACCAGCAGCATATGACCAAGCTCAACGCAGAGCTGGCCAAG
>CAIYNH010000373.1 GCA_903927495.1 uncultured beta proteobacterium | reverse complement strand
CGTCAATGCCAAGTTGCTTGCTGCATTTGGTGATCATGGCAGGCTTAATGGGGTGTGCGCTGGCACAGGCACAGACCCCTGCTGGCCTGGATGCGGCCCGGTGGAAGGCGGTCGATCAGCATGCTCTGGCAGCGCCTGCTGACATCGAAAAGGATGCTGCGACCCTGGCTCGGTGGTTGACAGCACCCTTTTCAAGCCCACAAGAAAAACTGCGAGCCCTTTACCGGTGGGTTACGGAACACATTGAATACGATGTGCAGGCATACCATGAGGATCGCTCCAGCGCCGAAGACCCAAATTTGGTGCTATCCAAACACATCAGCGCCTGCGAAGGCTACTCCAACCTGTTCGGCGAACTAGCCCTGCATGCCGGCATACAAAACGTGCAAAAGGTAGATGGCTTCGTCAAAGATGCACGCCACCAAAAAGGTGAACCATTCGACAAGTCAAATCACGCCTGGAACGCGGTACTGATCGACGGCCAATGGCGACTGATTGATTCGACTTGGGGCGCTGGCTACGATGCCGGCGATCGCTACATCAAACGTTTCGAGCCCATGTATTTTCTGGCCACTCCGGAGCACCTGCGCTACAGTCACTTTGCAAAAATCCCAACGCAACGTTTTCAGGAAGCAATACCCTCGGCTGATGCATTCAGAACTCTACCCTATGTGCCCAACACGCTGCTGTCGGTAGTCAACCTCCAATTGCTCGAAACAGCGCCTGCAGAACCACCAAAAACCTTTGACCATGAGCCAGGCACTTTCTGGGTTGATCGGGCACCAATGTCGGGTCTGCTGACAGCAGGCGTGCCGGTTCAGTTTCGACTGCTCAGCGACACTCTTTCGGAATTTGCCTTGCTGAACAACGACAGTTGGACCATAGAACCCGTTCGTGCTGAAGGTAGCCGACTCACGATCCTGCCGGTTGCAGGCACTCTGATGCTGCTGGGCAAAGCAGTTGGGGCGACCAACTACAAGTATTTGCTCCAGTACGAGGTTCGCAATAAACCGACACCGTAATTTGCGTTACTTTTGTTGACGCACCACTCATAGCTTTATTTCATGAATCGTCCCTTTAACTTTTCGGCCGGCCCGGCCGTGATGCCCACTGCCGTACTTCAACAAGCTGCAGCCGAAATGCTCGGCTGGCACGGCAGCGGTATGGGCGTGATGGAGATGAGCCATCGCGGCAAAGAATTTGGTGAAATATACGCGCAGACCTTATCAGACCTGCGTGAGCTGCTATTTATTCCAGAGCACTTTAAAATTCTGTTCATGCAAGGTGGTGGCCTGGCAGAAAATGCCATCGTTCCGCTGAACCTGTCAAAGGGACAATTCGCAGACTTTGTGGTTACAGGCAGTTGGAGCCAAAAGTCGATGCAGGAAGCCCGCAAATACTGCTCGGCGCATGAAGCCGCCAACACCGCGGCTACCGGTCACACCACACTGCCGACCCCGCAGACTTGGCAACTCAGCAGCAAGCCCGCTTATGTCCACCTGTGCAGCAACGAGACCATTAACGGCGTTGAAGTGCATGAACTGCCCGACTTGAAAGCCTTGGGTTGTGAAGCACCTCTGGTGATCGACTTTTCATCACACGTTGCCTCCCGCGCGGTGGATTGGTCGCGGGTTGGCCTGGCCTTTGGCGGTGCCCAGAAAAACCTGGGGCCGGCCGGCTTAACGCTGGTGGTCGTGCGCGAAGACCTCCTCGGTCAAGCATTGCCAATTTGTCCAAGTGCCTTTAACTATAAAACCGTGGCAGATAACCAGTCCATGTACAACACGCCCCCGACCTTCTCGATTTACGTCGCGGGCCTGGTTTTTCAATGGCTCAAACTGCAAGGTGGCATCAAGGCCATGGAAGCACAAAACATCGCAAAAGCCACGCTGCTTTACAGCGCCATTGACAATTCTCAGTTGTATTTCAACAAGGTCGCTACAACTTGCCGTTCGCGCATGAACGTGCCTTTTTTCTTACGCGATGAAAACCTCAATGAGGCGTTTCTGGCAGGTGCCCGCAGTCATAACCTGCTGCAGCTCAAAGGCCATAAGTCAGTAGGCGGCATGCGTGCCAGCATTTACAACGCTATGCCACTTGAAGGTGTGCAGGCGCTGGTTGCCTATCTTCAGGATTTTGAGAAAACGCGCGCTTGACGAACCCCTGTGATCATCACTTCCAACCCGCACTGGCCCATGGCAAAGACACTCCCGGAATTACGAACTCAGATTGATGCACTTGATCTGGAACTGCTGACACTGCTCAATCGACGTGCAGCACTGGCCCATGAGGTCGGTGAAATCAAACGTATGGATGGCTCGGCGGTATTCCGTCCGGATCGGGAAACCCAGGTCATCGGCAAGCTTCAGGACAACAACACCGGCCCCCTCAAGCAACCCAGCGTCGCCATCATCTGGCGTGAAATCATGTCGGCTTGCCGCTCACTCGAAGCGCCGCAGCGTGTCGCCTATCTGGGCCCGGCAGGCACCTTCAGCGAACAAGCGGCCATCCAGTTTTTTGGCGGGAGCATGGCCCGTGTGCTGTGTGTCAGCATTGACGAAGTGTTCCGTGCTACCGCCGCTGGCAGTGCTGAATTTGGTGTGGTTCCGATCGAGAACTCGTCCGAGGGGGTGATCTCGCGTTCGCTAGATTTGATGCTGAATTCACCTTTGCACATCATCGGAGAAACCAGTTTTTTAGTGCGCCACAACCTGCTGCGCCTGACTCCTTTGCTCACTGACATTGAAGTCGTCTATGCCCATCCGCAGGCACTGGCCCAATGCCAGGACTGGCTCACCACCCATTTACCCAACGCCGAACGACGTGCCGCCGCAAGTAACGCAGAAGGGGCGCGTCTGGCAGCTACCGATCTAGCTTGGGCTGCCATCGCCAGTGAACGGGCTGGCAGCGAATTTGGCTTGCATGTCGTCTCACACGCGATCCAGGACGATGCTTTTAACCGCACCCGTTTTGCTGTGGTCTGCCTGCCCCAAACCATGTCGGCACCGCTGGCCACTGGCAAAGACTGCGTTAGCCTGATTGTTTCCGTCCCCAACAAACCCGGTGCGGTGCACGATCTGCTGGTCCCGCTCAAAAAACATGGCGTTTCCATGACCCGGTTCGAATCACGTCCGGCCCGCTCTGGCCAGTGGGAGTACTACTTCTACATCGACCTGCAGGGTCACCCCTCGCAAGCTCACGTCGCAGCAGCACTCGAAGAACTTCGCGGCTTGTGTGCGTTTTACAAGGTGCTGGGCACCTATCCAATAGGTGAATAGCAATGTTTGAGCAACTCGGACTGATTGGTTGTGGTCTGATGGGTGGATCCTTTGCCCTCGCCCTCAAACGCAGCGGCTTGGTAAAGCGTGTCGTGGGCTACAGCAAATCGCCCTCCACCACCGAACGCGCCCGACAAATGGGGGTCATTGATATTGAGGCACCGTCGGCGCTGCTGGCCGTATCTGGTGCCGATATCGTGCTAATCGCCGTGCCAGTCGCCGCCAGCGAGGCAGCCTTCAAGGCCATCAAACACATGGTGACACCGCAAATGTTGATCATGGATGTGGGCTCCACCAAAGGCGATGTCATTGATGCTGCCAAACGTGCGCTGCGCGAACAATCGGGCTCCTTCGTTCCGGTGCACCCCATCGCCGGTAAGGAAGTGGCGGGAGTCGAACACGCAGATGCCGATTTGTACCGAGGCAAGCAAGTCATCATCACACCGACCGAGAACACCTTGCCACGACAGTTGCAGCAAGCCGTCAGTGTCTGGACTGCGCTGGACTGCAAAGTGACGCAGATGTCGGCGCAGGCCCATGACGCGGCATTTGCGGCGATCAGCCATTTGCCCCACATGTTGTCATTTGCACTGATGAACGCCATATCGAACCAATCGAAAAGCCAGGAATTCCTGTCACTGGCAGGTCCAGGTTTTCGCGATTTTTCACGCATCGCGGCCAGTGATCCCAAAGTCTGGCGTGACATCCTGATCTCAAACCGGGACGAATTAATTAAACAAAGTCAATTCTTCCGAACCCAATTACAGGCCCTCGAGACACTCATGGTCAGTGGCGACGCTCCGGCACTGGAGCGCTTGATTGAGCAAGCCAGTTCAACCCGCGGCCAATGGCGCATGACACAGCATT
>CAIYNH010000372.1 GCA_903927495.1 uncultured beta proteobacterium | reverse complement strand
TGACACCGCATTGCGCGACAGTACTGCGCTGCCTGCGCCGTCGGCGACCAAGTCCAGAATGGCGGATACACCGTCGATCTCAAGTGCAATTTTCAGGCGCTGCCCGAGGTTGGCCAACTCAGACTCAACTTGCATGCGAATGGCGTTGGGGCGGCTTGGAATCACCAGTGGCAGTTGCGCCAAATCGCGCAAAGCAATCGGCCCCGGTGGTGGATCTTCAGGCAAGCCTGGCGGACGGAACTGCACCAGCAGCAACTCCTCTTCATGCAGCGGTGAAATCTCGAAGTCGTTACTGGGTTGGGCGTTGTACAGCACGGCAATGTCGAGTCGCCCATTGACCAGAGATTCTTGCAAGGCTACCGACAGTCCTTCGCTGATCGAGATCGTGGCCTCGGGCATCTGCTGCCGAAAGGCGCGCGTCAGAGGCACCGTCAAGACCCTCGCCACGCTGGTGGGTAAACCCACGGCCACACGTCCGGCCAACGAGCCTCTGACCCGACCCAGCTCTTCACGGGCTCGCTCAACCTGATGCAAGATGCCACGGCCATGGGCCAGCAGCAGTTTGCCGGCTTCGGTAGGAACTGCACCTCGGCCATTGCGCGTCAGCAGGTTTTGCCGTAGCTCCACCTCCAGCAAGCGCACTTGCCTGCTCAGGGCCGGCTGGGCAATGTCAAGCGCAGTGGCTGCACGGGTGAAGCTGCCCATTTCGGCGACGCGCACAAAATATTCCAGTTGTTTAAGGTCCATATTGACGATCTTGAATAGCTAATGGCTCATTATGCCAATTTGCAATAGCTGCTAGTGAATGGATTGGCTTCTTTGTCAGCCGCTTCGTGGTCAAAATGCTGCCATGCAAAGCTCTATTCCCTGCTATTTCATGCGCGGCGGCACCTCAAGGGGGCCGTTTTTTCTTGAATCCGATTTGCCGCTGGAGGTGCCCCAGCGCGACCGTGTATTGCTGGCGGTCATGGGGTCGCCGGACCGGCGCCAGATTGATGGGCTGGGCGGAGCCAATCCGCTGACCAGCAAGGTCGGCATCGTGCGTCAGAGCAGCACTGCGGGGGTTGACCTTGACTTTCTGTTTGCCCAGTTGCAGCCCGACAAAGACACCGTTGATACCACGCCCAACTGCGGCAATATGCTGGCTGCGGTGCTGCCGTTTGCCATTGAACGTGGTTTGCTGGCCGTGCAAGGGGATACCACCACGGCGCGCGTGCTGACCCTCAACACCGGCATGCAATGCGACATCACCGTTCAAACCCAAGGCGGCCGAGTTCGCTACACCGGCGAGGCGCGCATTGACGGGGTGCCCGGCACCTCGGCACCGATCACCATCAATTTTCTCGATACGGCGGGCTCGGTATGTTCGGGTTTGCTGCCGACAGGACAGGTGAAAGACCACCTCACGGTCGCTGGCGCAGGGTTCGAGCCGTTTGAGTTGGATGTGACCTGCATCGACAACGGCATGCCGCTGGTAATTTTTAAGGCCAGCGATGTCGGACGCACGGGCTACGAGAGTGTGGCCGAGTTGAATGCTGACACCGAGCTCAAGATGCGCCTTGAAGCCTTGCGGATCCAGACGGGTCATTTGATGGGCTTGGGCGATGTGAGCAGCAAGAATTACCCCAAGATGACGCTGATTGCCCCCCCCCGCGCAGGTGGCAGCATTGCCACGCGCAGTTTTATTCCGCATGTCTGCCATGATGCCATTGGTGTGTTGGCTGCCGTTACGGTAGGCACGGCGTGTGTGCTCAAGGGCAGCGTATGTGAGGGTGTGGCACTGTTACCGCAAGCGGGCGATCCAACGGTGTCGGTGGAGCATCCGACCGGCGAATTCAGCGTGGCTTTGGGGCTGGATCCGGCCAATCCGCAAAACGTAACCAAAGCGGCGCTGCTGCGCACAGCACGGCTGATCATGAAAGGCGAAGTGATGCTGCCAACTTCCCTCATATATCAAAAAGCATAGCTGCTTACACATGCTGCATAAGCACTAGAGCCATATTTGTTATAAACGTTTTTGAACAAGAATACTCACCCGGTACCACCATGAGCCAAACCAAACCCTTGATTATTGACTGCCACGGCCACTACACCACCGCACCGAAAGCGCTGGAGGGCTGGCGCAACCAGCAGATTGCTGGCATCAAAGACCCGACAGCGATGCCGAAGGTGGCTGACCTGAAAATCAGCGACGACGAGCTGCGCGAAAGCATCGAGCAAAACCAGTTGCGTCTGATGAAAGAGCGCGGCAGTGATCTGACCTTGTTCAGCCCACGGGCCAGCTTTATGGCACACCACATTGGCGACTTCAACGTGTCAAGCACTTGGGCCGCCATTTGCAACGAGCTGTGCTACCGTGTCAGCCAGCTGTTTCCTGATCACTTTATTCCTGTGGCGATGCTGCCGCAAAGCCCGGGTGTTGACCCGGCCACTTGCATCCCTGAGCTAGAAAAGTGCGTCAAGGAATACGGTGCCGTGGGCATTAACCTCAACCCCGACCCCAGTGGTGGGCACTGGACATCGCCGCCTTTGAGCGACAAGCACTGGTACCCGATTTACGAGAAGATGGTCGAATACGGTCTGCCGGCCATGATCCATGTGAGCACCAGCTGCAACAGCTGTTTTCACACCACTGGCGCGCATTACCTGAATGCAGACACCACAGCATTTATGCAGTGCCTCACTAGTGATTTATTCAAGGACTTTCCAACGCTGAAGTTTTTGATTCCCCATGGCGGCGGCGCCGTGCCCTACCACTGGGGCCGCTTCCGGGGCCTGGCGCAAGAGCTCAAGAAGCCGCTGCTGGAAGATCACCTGCTGAACAACATCTTCTTTGACACCTGCGTTTACCACCAGCCCGGTATTGATTTGCTCAACACCGTAATTCCGGTGAAAAACGTGTTGTTTGCCAGTGAAATGATTGGCGCAGTGCGCGGTATTGACCCAGAAAC
>CAIYNH010000371.1 GCA_903927495.1 uncultured beta proteobacterium | reverse complement strand
CGGCAGCGTTGAGAGCAAGAATATTGGTCTGAAATGCAATGCCGTCGATCACCCCGATGATGTCCACAATGCGCTTGGAAGAGTCGTTGATGGAGGCCATGGTGCTAATCACACTTGATACCACGCTGCCACCCTTGATTGCCACATCCGAGGCAGATTGTGCCAACTGATTGGCTTGACGGGCATGGTCTTCGTTTTGGTTAACTGCATTAGTCACCTCAGCCATGGATGCGGCTGTACGTTCCAGTGAACTTGCCTGCAACTCAGTGCGTTTGGATAAGTCCAAATTGCCACTGGCGATGTCACTGGAGGCGCTAAAGATGGTGTTGGTACCCACACGCACTTGCGCCACGATTTTTACCAAACTGGCGTTCATATCGCTGAGAGCCTGTTGCAACTCACCCATTTCATTGTGCGAGTTGACATCGATGTGCTGTGTCAAATTCCCAGCGGCAATACCGCGTGCAATTTCAACCGCCTTTTCCAGTGGATGTGTCACTACCTTATGAATAAATGGATAGATCAACATCAGCACAGGTATGCAGGTTATCAGCGCCGCCAGAATTGACTTGAGGCGCTGATCAGCCAGACTGGCATTGACCTTGTCCAGTGACACTTTCATGCTGACCACTCCCAGCACGGTGCCCTCTGGAACCAGATGGCACAGGGTGCAGTCCTTGCCAAGTGAATTTTTTAGCGCCAGGGCAGGTCGCACGGCGCGCAGGTATTCACCCTTACTGTCGCTTTCTACCAGGATCACTTCTTTGCCGGAACTTAGCGCCCGTTGCTCGATGGCATCGGGTTTTGTATCGTCTTTTTCGGTACCTGTACCAAATAACTTGGTAACTGCTTCGGCGCGTAAGACACGCAAGTCCCGAATCGATCCAAGTTGCTTGACCTGATCAAGAAACACATCACGTTGCCCAACCGTGCCAGTGACCATCATGCCAGTCAAGCCGGCCATGGTGGCATCATGCATGCTGCTGGAAAAATCAGTGGCCTGATCCAGCGCCGCTTGCCGGGTGACTTGCCCCTGCCAGATGATCACGCCAGTCCAGACCACCAGCAAAGCCGCGCCAATCGTGGTGAGAAGTTGTATCCATATTTTGTACTTGGTCACGTGCACGTCGAATTTCCTAGCTTTTTAGTTGGAGAAATATAACTTCTATCAAGCTGTTGTTGCAGCAGGAGCGTGGATTCTTGTATGCGTATTTTTCATTGCAGCAATTGGCCCAGCCGTTTGTCCTATTGTGTGTCAAACCGATTCCCCCGTTTGCGGCGAGTTTTCTTGCCAACACGTTAAGACTAGAATTGTGGTCAGGCCGGTTCTGTCAATAGTCCGCCTTATGGTGGTAATCCAATTTTCTGCTGTTAAATCATGCGCGACATAAGTCCTGACCTTTCGTTGCTATTTGCCGAGGCGGTCGACAGCATGCCCGCCTTTCCCAGAAGTGCGCAGGCAATTTTGACTTTGACTCAAAATGTCGCCTGCTCCCCAAAAGACTTGGTGCAGGTCATCGAAAAAGACCCGATCGTGACCGTGAAGGTCTTACGCGTTGTTAATTCGGCTTACTACAGCCTTCCCAATCCAATATCGTCGATCGATCACGCAGTCGTCTTTTTAGGATTCAACACCATCAAAAATCTGGCGTTGAGTATCTCTTCAACTTGCCTTGCACCCAGTAACCCAATGGCTCGTTTTGATGGGCAACGCTATTTGATGCACTCACTGGTGACGGCCGGAATTTCCAAATTGCTGGCCGGGCGCATGGCTGATGCAGAACCGAACGAGTGTTTTATCGCCGGACTTCTCCATGATTTTGGTAAAGTGGTGGTTGCACAATTTATGCCGGCCAAATTTCGAAAAGCCCTGGAGATGAGTCTTTGGAGTGAAGTTCCATTGCATCTGGCTTTGCGCGATATTGTGGGAGTGGACGATGCCACCATTGGCTCGATGTTGGTGGAAAAATGGCG
>CAIYNH010000370.1 GCA_903927495.1 uncultured beta proteobacterium | reverse complement strand
GGCGCTGAACCATCGCAGTTACGTTACCGTAGCGATTGGCTGCACCGGGGGTCAGCATCGGTCAGTGTATTTGGTTGAGCAATTAGGCATTTTGTTCGAAAAACGTTGGTCTACCCTGAAGCGCCACCGCGAGATTGATTCAGTCAACCGGGTGCATCAATTTTTTGATCGGCGCAGGTAAGCCCATTTGTTGCACATGGTTCGCGCTGAACCAACTGCCATCCAGGCCCAGACAAGTGCCTCTGGGCAGCGGCAAGAGCACCGGATGCAAATACAGATCCTTGTGTGTCAGCACGTGCTTGAACGGGGCTAAGTCCTGCAAACACACCTGCAGCTGTTCAGTCACCACAGCCTGCAAATCCACTCGATTTGTAAACACGGGAAAACAATACAGGCCAGCCCACACGCCGGGGCTTGGCCGCTTGTGCAGCCAAACCTCACCCTCTTCAGACACAGCCCAGAGCAGCCAGATCGACTCGGAGGTGCGTTTGAGTTTGCGGGTTTTCACCGGAAACTTGCCCGGGGTGCCTAAATCATGCGCAACACACTGCTTTACCAAAGGGCAAACGGTACAGTGCGGGCATTTGGTAGTACAGACCATTGCACCCAGATCCATCATGCCCTGCGTGTAGGATGCCATCTGCTCTGACAGCGCCTTTGTCGGTAACAGTGTAGTGGCAGCATCCCATAAACGTCGTTCATTTGCTGCTTGCGCCAGATTTGCATCAAAGCCCAGAAAACGGGTCAAAACTCTTTTGACGTTGCCATCCAGAATGGCAACTCGTTCACCAAAACACAATGCGGCAATGGCCGCCGCTGTCGAGCGCCCAATACCAGGTAAAGTTTGAAGTTGCTGGGCAGTGTTTGGGAAAATTCCACCATGCAATAACAATACATCCTGAGCACAATGGTGCAAATTCCGGGCACGACTGTAATAGCCCAGGCCGGCCCATAAAGCCAAAACCTCGTCTTGCGTAGCTTGCGCCAATGCGGCAACATCAGGAAAACGTGCGGCAAAACGCGTGAAATAGCCAATGACGGTTACCACTTGCGTTTGCTGCAACATGATCTCCGAGAGCCAGACCCGATAGGGGTCACGGGTATTTTGCCAAGGCAGATCGTGCCGACCGGAGGCTGCCTGCCAATGCACCACCTGCCGCGCCAGGAACTGCCTGTCCACCGCTTTTGATGGATTAAGAATGGTGCTCATCCACGGCCACACCAAAACGTGCCGGCGTAGTCATGTGAAGCAAATGCTCAGTCAATTCAACCAATTTGAGTTCAACTTGATCCATCGCGACATCTCGATCATGGATCTCGGTAATCCGCTCATCGAGACCACTCGAGGCCTGGGCGATGCGATCAATGGCTTCAAGACGGCGGACGAAATTTTTTCGACGTTCACGAAGTTGGGCATCCAATTGAGAGGCAGCCGATTTGCTCCACATTTCGATATCGCCTAAAGCTGTTTCATGAACTGATCGTAGGCGGGTTGATAACGCACGCACCAATCTGGCGGCAAACTCGGGCTGCGCTAGGCGAAAGACGTTACCGATACCCAGATACTGCACATGGCTGTGTTCAATCAATTCAAGTTCGCCCAAAAAAACATCCAGCTTGGGTTCATCGGGCACCTGTAAAGAAAGACCGAACTCGGTGTTCAGATGGATAAAGCTTGCCTGGAGCATGGCACGAATTTCCGAGCCCTTCACCTGCACCTGCTGCAAATTGCTCTTTAAGCGTGCAAAGGTTTCACCGTAGGCCTTCTTCGCGCCAAATTTGAGGCCTTTTTGGTTTAAAGCGCTGGTGAGTTCTGACATTTCGCGCTTCAAAGTGCTTGGGCCCAATAAGCTAAAAATTTCCCGCAACAGCTTCATGTGAACCGAACGAACAGCGTGAATCTTTTCGCCCCCCAAATCGAAATCAGTTTGCTCTTGGGCTATGCGTGCCCGCATGCTCTTGATGACGGGTGTGTTTTTGCCCTGTAAACCTTTAAGTTCCAGCATTTGTTCGTTCAGGTCTCGACGGCGTATGTGAACAACCCGTCCGGTCTCGGATCGCAAATCGGCAATTCCTCGGGTCACGGCCGAACTAAGGATTTTTTGCCTGCGCCCCATGAGTCCTTGGCTCAAAGCGTTTTCCAGCGTTTCCAAGCAACTGCGCTTGAGCAAAGCTGCATCGTTGCTTACTTTGGCGACCAGTCCCTTTTGTGCCGACACGGCCAGCACTTGATCCTGCGGGATGCCAAGAATTTCGGCCGTGTTGGACTTTTGTCGCTCAATTTGCGCCTGCACCTGTTCCGGGCTGTCCAGTGCATCCCACAAGGTGTCGATCTTGTTAAGTACCACCAGTCGGGTGCTGGAGTCGTTGTCATCCACCAGGTGCTCGCGCCAGATAGAAAGATCTGATTGGGTCACGCCGGTATCGGCCCCCAGAATAAACACCACTGCCTGCGCCTGCGGTATCAAGCTGACTGTCAATTCAGGCTCAGCACCAATAGCATTCAGTCCGGGCGTGTCCAAAATGATGAGACCCTGCTTGAGCAGTGGGTGTGCAATGTTGATCAGGGCATGCCGCCATTTTGGCACCTCAACCAGTCCATTGGCATCCACCAGCGGATTGTTCTCGGGTGACTGTGATTGCCAAAACCCCAAAGCACTGGCTTCTTCTGTAGAAATGCGTCGTGTCTCTGCGACTTTGGCGAGTGCTTGCGCCAACTGCTTGGGGTTGTTTACATCCAGATCAATTCGCTCCCATTTTTCTGGCACCATGCGCCATTCCATCAAAGCCTGCGGCTGAAGACGGGTTTCGATTGGCAGCAGGCGTAAACACGGCGGCACATCTGGGTCAAAGCCCATCTCGGTGGGACACATGGTGGTACGACCCGCACTCGCTGGCATGATGCGACGGCCATAACCGGCAAAAAAAATAGCATTGATCAACTCGGATTTTCCGCGCGAAAACTCGGCAACAAATGCCACCATGACTTTGTCAATTCGAATTTGCGATTCCAGGCGTTGCAAACGATCCTGCACCGCAGCGTCCAGCAAATCCTGATCTTTGAGCCACTGAGCCAACAATTTGAGCCGCAACGCAAACTCCCGTCGCCAGGCACCGTGCTGATCAAATTTTTCGTTAAATGAAGTTCCCAATGTTTCTCCAAGCCATATGGGCAGTCAATATAGCACTGTGAAGCAAACTGAATTGCAGCTGCGCGTCACAATTTCTGGCATGTAGGGCAATAAAAGGTCGAGCGCTGACCCTGTTTCAGTAACTTAACCGGGGTTGCACAAATGCGACATGGCAAGCCAGCGCGGCCATAAACCATGGTTTCCAATTGAAAACAGCCAGACTCACCATTGGCGCTGGAAAAATTCTTCAATGTGCTACCACCGACTTCGACTGCACGCGTCAATACCTCAACAATCGCTGCATGGAGCCTTGCCACCCGCGCCCTGCTCAGACGCTGAGCCCGAACAGTGGGACGGATGGCGGCCATGAATAATGCTTCAGACGCATAAATATTGCCTACGCCAACCACCACCTCACCCATCAGCAAGACTTGTTTGATCGCCGCTTGGCGCTGCTTTAACTCAATAAAAAAAAGTTCTGCGCTAAACGAATCCGAAAGTGGCTCCACGCCAAGTCGGCCCAAAAGCTTGCGAGCCGCAGTGTCAGCCAGACTTTCCACGAAGACCACAGCACCAAAACGGCGCGGATCATGCAAGCGCAGAGTACCCAATGTTGTGATCAGATCAAAATGGTCGTGTGCCCCAGAAGGTGCCAATTCCGATGCCGCTGCAAAACGCAGGCTGCCTGACATGCCTAGATGCAGCAGCAGCCAACCTTGATCAAACTCAAGCAGTAAATATTTGCCACGTCGACCGACCCCTTGTACCGACCGACCCACCAAGTTCGACGCGGCACATCCCAGTGGCCAACGCAGTGCTTTTCCGAGGCGAACTGCGAGTACTTGTGCCCCCTCAATGGCATTGGCAAAACTGCGGCGGGTAACTTCTACTTCAGGTAATTCAGGCATAGAAAAATTTTCTGGCAAGCATGGATTATTATGACTACATGCGCCTTCAATACTATTTTGTTCTTTCTCTGATCCTGACCTGCTCATTTGGTACGTACGCCCAAAGTCCGACCACAGCAGATCCTTTGTCCAAAATTTCAGCACTCGACAGTCAGCTTTTTTACCAACTATTGATGGGTGAGTTAAATGCTCGCTCTGATGAACCGGCTGCCGCTTTCTCTTTGACGATGGATGCCGCCTACAAAATCAAAGACCCAGTTTTATATCGACGGGCTGTGCAAATTGCATTGCAGACCCGCGCTGGCGAATCGGCTCTTCTCGCAGCCAAAGCCTGGAGTGAGGCCATTCCGTCGTCCAGGGAGGCAAATCGGTTTGTATTGCAAATCTTGTTGAGCCTGAACCGGTTGACGGAAACACCGGAACCCCTCAAACGCGAGATAACACTGGCACCCGCTAAAGATCGGCGGGATGTCATTTGGGCCATACCAGGCAGTTTTGAGCGTGCCAGTGACAAACAATTGGCTGTTGCGACCGTGCAAAAGGCCCTCAGCTCTGTCATCCAGGACCCGGAGCTTGGGGATACGGCATGGGCGGTGGTGGGACGTATGTGGTTGAGTGCTGGTGACAAATCCTCTGCCCTGAACGCCGCGAGCAAAGGTCAAGCTGTCAATGTGCGCAGCGAACACGTGGCGATATTGGCCTTGGCCATGCTGAATTCGGAACTTCCACAAGCTGAGACAATGGTTAAAAAGCACCTGGCAGGGCCGGCAAGAACAGAGTTTCGCATGGCCTACGTCAAGGCGCTCCTTCGGGCCAAGCGCGACGATGATGCAAAGTCTGAATTGCAAAGCATTGTCAGCCACAGTCCAGACTATGCTGAGGCCTGGCTCCTTCAGGGCGCACTGGCCATGCATAGCAGCCAATTCGAGCAGGCTGAAAGCCAGTTTCAGCACTACCTTGAATTGGAAAGTGCCTTGCCCAATAAAGATCAACCGGCCGAGTTGCGTCGGGGTATGTCGCAAGCCTTTCTGTCTTTGGCGCAAATTGCAAAACAACGCAAAGATCTCAAACAGGCCGATATGTGGTTGCAGCGCGTTGACAACCCTGATGATGTCTTAAACGCTCAAATCATCCGCGCTAACTTGATTGCACAGCAAGGCAAGGTGGAGGAAGCTATCGCGTTGATCCATGGCCTGCCTGAGAGTTCCGTCACAGATGCCCGGGTCAAGCTTGTAGCAGAGGTGCAAATGTTGCAGGATTACAAGTTGTATGCCCGCGCCCGTGGCGTTCTGGAACCCGCGGTTGCCCAAAATCCACAGGATACAGACCTGATTTATGACTTGGCCATGGTGACTGAAAAAATGGGCGATTTTGCTGAAATGGAACGTCTGTT
>CAIYNH010000369.1 GCA_903927495.1 uncultured beta proteobacterium | reverse complement strand
GACAGACTACTTGAGCGCGCCAGTGTGCGACTGGTCAGCGCAAGAGATCGACTTTGTTGACTGGGTTTTTAACTCGGCGGCAGTGCTGCGTGAGCGCGCCAACCTAATGGAGCAGCATGAAGGGCTGACCTACGAACGCGATGCTGTGCGCCGGCAGCCCTTTGCACTGCGCAGTTCTTTCTTCGTTACCGAGTTGACCGATGACTTATCCATGGAGATGGTGAGGAGGATCGAGAACCGCTATGGCGTGGAAATCTGGCCGTGGGAGCGCGCAGGACTTTTTTGATAGCGTCTCCGATCAGGTCTCTGGCCGGTGGGTGCAGCACCAGTTATGAATTGGCACTACCTCATCAAATAGCGCGACCGGTGCCAAAGATCATTTCCGGTGCTTGTTGCTTGCAAGAAGTCGAATCAGCATCCACCCCAGCAAAATCCCCAAACAATCGGCAAACAAATCAAGCCACTCAGCCGAGCGGTTGGGCGTCAAAGACTGCATGATTTCGATCAGAGCACCGTACGCCAGCAATCCAGACAGCACGATTGTTAAGCTTTGCGGGAAAGCTTTGCAGCCCAGCCATGCCATCACTCCAAACGCCAGTAGGTGGTTTGATTTGTCCCAGCCGGTCGTGATCATTGGTGGCGGCGCGGGCATCAATGCCAATAAAAGCACAGCCATCAAACAGGCAAAGAAAGCCCAGATCCATATGGGAAAAAACCGTATCACGTTTCGCTGATTTCAGAGTTCAGGCCATCGCGCTATGATCGCTCCAATGTCATTTCGCAGCAAGAGCGGCTTCAATTTTGGCCTTGGCAAAGTCCGACAGATTTTGATATTCAACTCGCTTATAGGGGCATCGTTTGATACGTTCCCTGTGGTAGTCAATGATTCGGCATGCCTTCTCAATTCCGGCTTCGTCCATCGGCAAATGAGATGAAGCAATTTGCACATTGCCGTAATCGATTGAAAAAATCGCCGTGTTGCGAGGGTTTGGCATTTCCTCCAGACTGAAGTAAAGGGTGTCAGCGTCTTTCTTTTCAAATGTGCTCACCAGTTCCACAATTTTCGCCATTAGTCCAATAATTTCACCCATTGGTTCAATTTCTCCTGAGTAGGGACAGGCCAGTTTTATTGTCAGGCCATCTGACCTGGCGCCTTCATGCAACATCTAAAATTTGCCACAACCAAGACAGCTTTGGGCTTGTCGTAGACTCGTTCCCACGAAATGTCGCGACCTTCGTCGCGACATTGCATCAGCAACAAGAGCTTCGCCGCATAAATGTATAGCAAAATTCTAAGTTGGCCTCGCCCAGCTAAGCGCATCGTTGTGATTTTCCTCGACGTAATACTCGCGTTGCTAGCCACTTGGACGGCTTACTCTTTGCGCTTTGAAACCCTGCACTGGCCCGAGGGAGATCAATGGTGGGTCTACATAATGGGGCCAATGCTAGCGGTACCGATATTCGTTCGATTTGGTCTTTATCGAGCCATTTTTCGTTATTCCGGCTTGGACTCGATGCTTGCCACCGGGCAAGCCATTGCGATCTATGCCCTGCTGCGCATCGTGCTACTTTATTGGATAAAGTGGCCCGTTTTTCCACTCACCTTGGGTGTCTTGCAGCCCATCATCTTCTTGCTTTTGGTCGGTACGAGCAGGATGCTTGCGCGCTTTTGGTTTGTTGGAATCGGCATAGGCAAGCAGTTCGGTGAGGGCCGGATGCTGATTTTCGGCGCTGGCACTGCCGGCATCCAAATGTCTTCTGCCTTGACCTTTAGCGGCCATCTCAAACTCCTTGGCTTTGTCGACGAGGATCAGTCCAAGATAGGGCAAACGATCAACGGTGTT
>CAIYNH010000368.1 GCA_903927495.1 uncultured beta proteobacterium | reverse complement strand
CTCGATGAGGCTCTACACCCCATACTCCCTTAGCAGGGGCAATATTTATTCTCTTTTTCTTATTTAAAATCATAGTGTTACAATGATTTTTGTCATTACAAATGACTTTCGGGGACAAAACGGGGACATTTATTTCGCTGGAGGGCTTCAAATATGGCAGTTTTTGAACAACGTGAGTCGGGCTGGTGGCAGGCAAAAATCAGGCGAAAAGGCTTCCCTTCGCAGTCAAAAACTTTCCGTACCAAGCTTGAAGCCCAAGTGTGGGCGCGTGGCATTGATTCTGGAATTGACAAAGGCACGCACGTTTCAACCGCTGCGGCGGAAAACACTTTGTTCAAAGATCTAGCTGCGCGGTTCAGCACAGAATTTGCAGCATTTCACTACCGTGGCATGGGCTGGAAACACAAACTGGCTCACCTCGTAGATCGCTTTGGCAGCCATTCAGTTGCCTCATTGACGGCTGACAAGATTGCACTCTATCGCGATCAGCGACTCACCGACCCTGACCCACGATTTTCTGATGCCAAAAAAGCACCAAGAATTTCCGGTGCTACTGTCAAGACCGAATTGGATTTGCTTTCAAAAGTCCTGGACGTGGCGAGCAAAGAATTCAGAATGACCCTACCAACTGGCAACGCCGTTGCGTTGATCCGTAAGCCAGCAAACAATCCATCCCGTGAACGACGGTTGACGGCTGAGGAATTTGACAAACTCATAGCAGCCTGTGATCGATCCACAAATCGCTGGCTCAAGCCAGCCCTGCTCTTGAGTGTTGAAACCGCAATGCGTCAGGGCGAGCTCCTCGCCCTGAATTGGGACAATGTGAACCTTGAAAAGCGCATTGCCTTTTTAAAAGTCACCAAGAACGGTGAAGCGCGCGCTGTGCCACTGTCGGGGCGCGCAATTGAATTGCTTCAATCAATTCCGCGCGCCGATGGGAACAGAGTCCTCCTGGTTCAAAAACAAGGCCTGTATTCGGTTTTCAAAACGGCTTGCAAACGGGCAAAGATTGAAGACTTCACATGGCACGATTTGAGGCACGAGTCAATTTCAAGATATGCCGAACGCGGCGATTTCTCCATTCTTGAACTTGCCTCAATCTCCGGCCACAAAACATTGCAAATGTTGAAGAAGTACACCCACCTGCAGGCTGAAAAATTGGCTGCGAAGATGGGGTAGCACCTTCACACTTCCCATCTTCCAACCACCGAAATCATTCACCTGACGTCTGCCAGCCAAATTGGCTATTCATTGATGCCGCAGCGTCACAAATTATTGATGGCGTTTTCAGCATTCCCCAGTTCTCGCAGCAACACGTCAAAACTCGGTGGCTCGGTCATGAACATGGGGCGCATCGTCGCGTAATCCCGTGCCAGATCTGCCTGCCGTGCCACGGGCGGCACCAGTCGAAACGTACCATGACCTGCCAGGTCATAACGCGCCCACCCCCTGGCAAACACACGGCTCTTCCACCCCACCACGCGCTCACATTGCGTTTTGTCGGCCAAGAATTGCGGTGCATCAGCGTGCGCCAACAACCGGACCATGTCGAAATAATGTCGTGCATACCGGTCAGGCGTGGGTGAATCAGCTGGTCGGTGGTACTCCGCATGCAGGATAGTTGCCTTCTCCCAGAAGGTGCGTTGCAACTCCAGCGCCACCACCTCACATTGCCAGTCACTGAACAGGGCCGCAAACACACTGGCCACCATCGGCGCAATGGGGTAGCGCCCGGTGGGTTGCTGGTCGGTAAGCGTTCCCAGCTCCAGCTTGACTTCCCGGCGCACGTAGTCAAAACCATGACTCTGCGACGTTGGATATCGAAAATACACTATGGGCGACTTGGCATCCGCATCCAGCTCGTAATGAAGCCATTTACCAGTAGGTGCCGAGCCCAGCACGTCAATGATCGCACTCTCCAACAAAGGCATGACTACCAGCTGCACCTTGTCAGCACATAGGCGCTGCATCTCCAGCACGGCGGCGTCGCGCTTCCCGCGGCTGGTCAACGTGTCAAAGCCTTGCGCATCGGCACCCACAAACTCAGGAACCAGGCACAGGTCAATATCTTCTGAAAACCGGTCGATCACCCCAAACACCTTGGACAAAGACGTGCCCCCCTTGAACACTAAAAACGGGGCCAATTCAGGCTGCGCGAACAACAAGCGCAGCAACCACGACACCCAGAAATCCTTCTCCAGAATCACGGCATTGAGGTGCAAGGTGAGTGCCGCGTTGTCAAACGCCAGCTTGCGGTCCTCGATCGACATGGCAGTGAATCTACTGCTCATGGCCGGGCCACTTCACGAAAATGGGTGTGCATCCACTCCGGTGCCAATGCAATATCGTGCAACAACGTGACACGTTCCATTGCTGGCAGGTTCTCACGCAAACGCGCAATGCGTTGCTGCGTAATGTTGGTCGCACCAAGACTCCGAAACGCCTGAATCATCATGGCGCTCAACCGGCCTGCCGCCGCCATATTGCGCGGTGTTGTGCGCTTAAGGCTGATCTGGGTAGGCCCTACCTTCACCGTACGCGTAGCGCCGTCTGTCAGAAACACCACCTGGGCAGGCACCTGCTCAGACAAACCCAACAGATTCGCCGCGTACACACCCGATGGCTGCAGCCGTATGCCCTCTTTACGCTCCAGCGCCTTTGCCACCGATTCAATAGCCGGCCAAAGCATACCCAAAACCGGGTGGACTACCGGCGTGTCGTACAGGCCGCGCCCTAAAAGGCGAATCGTACCGGCCGCCTTGCTGCGCGCGAGTGCGCTGGCCACTGCAGTGCGGCTGCCAAGATCGGCAAAGTCAGCGGGTGTGAACACCCAGCCCGGCCCCTGCGACTGGATGCGCTGCAGAACTTGTGCGTCAATTGAACCGGCGTGCTTGCTCATTTTGCAACGAATAATACTATAAATTCGTTTCAATAAAAACCCGCGAGCTGAAATCAACTTGAACCATGTTCAATGTTGAACAATGAGCGGCGGTCAGGGTTACCCGGCTTGCCCATAAGGGGGACGCCAACAATCGCCATGCTGAGCCAGCATCAATGCCCTCACGAAT
>CAIYNH010000367.1 GCA_903927495.1 uncultured beta proteobacterium | reverse complement strand
CAACTGCTGCCAACGGTCGCCCGGCATCTTGGTCAGCAGCGAGCCCTTGCCGTGGACCACTTCATCATGCGAAATAGGCAGGACAAAATTTTCATTGAAAGCATAGACTAGGCTGAAGCTCATTTCGCCCTGATGGTGTTTGCGGTGAATCGGGTCACGCGCCATATAGCTCAGGGTGTCGTGCATCCAGCCCATATTCCACTTGTAGTGAAAGCCCAAGCCACCCGCAAAAGTGGGGCGCGACACAGCCGGGAAAGCGGTGGACTCCTCGGCCAGGGTGATGGCCTGCTCACGCTCTACGCCGACCACTTCGTTCATGCGCTTCAGGAAGGCAATGGCCTCCAGGTTTTCACGTCCGCCATGAATGTTGGGAATCCATTCCCCATCCTTGCGGCTGTAGTCGCGGTACAGCATGGAGGCCACAGCATCCACACGCAGGCCATCGACACCAAAGCGTTCCAGCCAATACAGTGCATTGCCGACCAAAAAGTTGCGTACCTCGGTGCGCCCCAAGTTGTAAATCAGGGTGTTCCAGTCTTGGTGAAAGCCTTCGCGTGGATCGGCATATTCGTACAGATGGGTTCCGTCAAAGTTGGCCAAGCCATGCGCATCACTGGGGAAATGCGCTGGCACCCAGTCCAGAATCAGGCCGATGCCGGCCTCATGGCAACGCTGCACCAGTCGGCCAAAGCCTGCGGCATCGCCAAATCGCGCGGTAGGTGCGTACATTCCCACCGGTTGGTAGCCCCAGGACGCATCAAACGGATGCTCACTGACAGGCAATAGTTCCAGATGGGTAAATCCCATGTCAACTGCATAGGGCACCAGGGTATCGGCAAGCTCGTCCCAGTTGAGCCAGCGGTTGCCATCCTCAGCGACGCGTCGCCATGAGCTCAGATGCACCTCATAAATACTGACCGGGGCATCGAGTGCATTGGCGCGTTTGCGCTGCTCAGATGGCGCGACGAATGCCGGCAACTGGCCGACCACGCTGGCCGTCGCCGGGCGCAGTTCGCCTTGCAGCGCATAAGGGTCGGCCCGAGCTGGCAACACCCCAGCATTTTGGGTACGGATTTCATATTTGTAGAGCGCACCGGTTTGGACACCGGGCAAAAACAGCTCCCAAACGCCACACTCGCGGCGCAGGCGCATGGGATGGCGCCGGCCATCCCAATAATTGAAGTCCCCGACCACGCTGACCCGGCTTGCGTTGGGGGCCCACACGGCAAAGCGGGTGCCAGTTACACCAAGCATGGTGCTGGGTTGAGCACCCAAGACCTCGTAGGGGCGTAAATGCGTGCCTTCACCCAGCAGCCAGACATCTAGCGCACCCAGCACCACCGGAAATCGGTAGGGGTCATCGATGGTGCTGCTCTGGCCGCTCTCCCACTGCACCTGCAGTCGGTAGGCAGTTGCGCGGGAGGTGTTGATCCGGCCTTCAAAAAAACCAACGGCTCGCAGTTTCAATTGACCCAGGAGTTGTTCATCGGCACCGAGCACCGCCACGTTTTGGGCACCCGGCAGAAAACAGCGCACCGAAATCTGGCCGGGCTTGGTCTCATGCGGTCCCAATACGGCAAATGGGTCGCTATGGCAGGCTTGGCAGATTAAATCAATATCGTGTTTTCGCAACATGGCAGGTTACTCTGAAATAGGGCAGAAGAAAGAACGGTGTGCTCAGGTCATCGCTGGCGCTACTCGCCAGATGTCGCGTGCGTAATCTCCAATGGTGCGGTCAGAAGAAAACACCCCCATGCCGGCGACGTTGCTAATGGCTCGCTGGCACCACAGTCTGGGTTGACGGTAGAGTTCGTCCACTTGGGCCTGGGTTGCCACGTAGGAAGCATAGTCGGCCAGCAGCATATAGTGATCACCACCCCACACCAGCGGGTTGATCAAGTCGACATAACGCGTCGGTTCATCAGGGGAAAACTGCCCCGTGGCAATGGCATCCAATACCGCCTTGAGGGCCGGGTTGCCTTCGTAATAGTTCAGAGGGTGGTAGCCGGCCACCCTGAGGCCACGAACTTCTGGGGTTTTCAGGCCAAAGATAAAAATATTGTCGTCGCCGACGTTTTGCCGGATTTCAATGTTCGCGCCGTCATCGGTGCCGATAGTCAATGCACCGTTAAGGGCCAGTTTCATGTTCCCCGTGCCCGAGGCTTCGGTGCCCGCAGTTGAAATTTGCTCTGACAAATCTGCACCCGGCATGATGATTTCAGCTACTGAAACGCCATAGTTGGGAATAAATACCAGTTTGAGTTTGTCGCCAATCCGGGGGTCGTTGTTGATGGTCAGACCAACATCGTGGATCAGGCGAATGATCGACTTGGCAGCTTGGTAGCTCGACGCTGCCTTGCCAGCAAAGATCACCGTGCGCGGCACCCATGCGGCCTTTGGGTTGGCCAGTATGGCCTGATAACGTGTTACCACATGCAGCAGGTTGAGCAGTTGGCGTTTGTATTCATGAATGCGTTTAACCTGCACGTCAAACAAGCTGTCCGGGCTGACCTTGATGCCCGTGCTCTTTTCGATGAAGTTCGCCAGCCGCACTTTGTTGCTGCGTTTGATGGCCATGAATTGATCGGCAAAAGCACTGTCGCCCTGGACGGTGTCAAGGCATCGCAATTGGTCCAGATCGAGCCGCCAGGAAATGCCCAGCGTGGCATCGAGGAGTTTGGCGAGTCCGGGGTTTGCCTGAGCCAGCCAACGCCTGGGGGTTACGCCGTTGGTCATGTTGGTAAATCGCTCGGGCCAGAGCGAGGCAAAGTCAGCAAAAATGGTGTGAACCAGCAATTCAGAATGCAGTGCCGACACACCGTTGATCTGATGGCTGCCGACCACCGACAAATGTGCCATACGCACCCGGCGCTCACCGGTTTCGTCAATCAGTGACAAACGTCGTAGAAAGTCATGGTCACCTGGCAGAAATCGAGCCGCATGATCCAGAAATTCTTTGTTGATACGAAAAATGATTTCCAGGTGGCGTGGCAGGACATGCTGGATCAGCGACACCGGCCAGGTCTCCAGCGCCTCAGGCATCAGGGTGTGGTTGGTGTATGAAAAGGTTTTGCTGCACAGCGCCCAGGCCTTATCCCAGCCAAAAGCATGCTCGTCACACAGTATGCGCATCAATTCGGCCACGCCAATGGCCGGATGGGTGTCGTTCAAGTGAATGGCAACGTGTTCGGCCAAGTTATTCAGGCTCGGGTGCTCCTGTAGATGGCGGTGGATCAGGTCTTGCATGGAGGCCGCAACAAAGAAGTAT
>CAIYNH010000366.1 GCA_903927495.1 uncultured beta proteobacterium | reverse complement strand
GGTGCTCTATATACGTACTCTGAAGAGTACATTTCGCCCAATACCTATAACTTTGAACTAACCATTATGTTCTTGCTGGCGGTCATCATGGGGGGGCGCAAAACACGCTCCGGTGCGCTGATAGGCGCCATGATCGTGGTGATGCTGCCCAGCCTGCTCTCAGACATTGAGTTGTTTCGCAAGATCGCCACGGTGCTGGCGCTGGGTGTTGTGGGCATGGCAGTATTCAATTTCTCCCGCAAGCTCAAAACCATGCGTGAACTGGCGGTGCCGGTGGTCTCCACCGTGGCCATGGCGGTGTTTTCGTTTCAACTTGAAAACATCACCGATTGGCGCCTGACCATCTTTGGCTTGATGACCTTGTTTGTGGTGTATTACCTGCAGGACGGCATTGTTGGGTTTGTGCGTGAACTGTTTGGTCGGTTTTTCAAACCGGTGTCAAATGTCAGCGTTGCGACCAGCGCCGTCAAGGTGCGTGCATGGACTCCGGCGCACAGCATAGCCGCAGCTGGCTCCGGTGCCCTGCTGGAAGCACAGCAAGTGCTGATGCAGTTTGGTGGCTTGAAAGCCTTGAACCTGGTTGACTTGCGTATCATGCCCGCCACCATCCACGGCCTGATTGGCCCCAACGGCTCAGGCAAGAGCACCATGATGAATGTGCTGACCGGCATTTACCAGCCCACTGCGGGCCAGGTGGTATTCAACGGCAATTCAGTCACCGGCCAGACTCCGTCTCACATCGCTTTGTCAGGCATAGCCCGGACTTTTCAAAATGTGCAACTTTTTGGCGAAATGAGCGCCACCGACAACGTGCTGGTGGGACTGCATCACACCTTCAAGAGCAACACGCTGGATGTGATGCTGCGTACCCCCCGCTACCTGCGTGAAGACGCTGCAGCGCGTGAGCAAGCGGCCAGTTTGCTCGACTTTGTGGGCTTGACCTCATTGAGCGAAGAACAGGCGCGTAACCTGCCTTACGGCAAGCAGCGCATGCTTGAAATTGCCCGGGCCTTGGGATTGGGGCCACGCCTGCTGCTGCTTGATGAGCCTGCTGCCGGTTTGCCACCGGCGGATTTGCCCGATCTGACACGGATGATCCAGAAAATCCGTGACCACGGTATTACCGTAATCCTGATTGAGCACCACATGGACGTGGTCATGGGGATTTCAGACACCGTCTCGGTGCTTGACTTTGGCCAAAAAATTGCCGAAGGCAAACCCGCTGATGTTCAAAGTAACCCGGCAGTCGTCGAAGCCTACCTGGGCAGCGGCGAAGGCGCGCACTGATTGCAGGACCCACTACTATGCTGAATATTGAAAATCTACAAGCGGGTTACGGCAAGGTCCAGGTGCTGCACGGGATCACGATCAACGTTCCCAAAGGCAAAGTGGTCACCCTGATTGGCTCCAACGGTGCAGGCAAAACCACTACCATGCGCGCAGTGTCAGGCATGATTAAGCCAAGTTCCGGCAAGATCACTCTGGCGGGACAGGACATCACCGGGCTCGACTCCCATCAGATTGCACGCCGTGGACTGGCCCACTCACCCGAAGGGCGCCGGGTGTTCCCAACCTTGAGCGTTGTGGACAACATTCGACTCGGTGCTTTTGTCCGCTACACCAACGCCCGGCCCAAGGGCGATGTCGAAGGTGATGTTGAAAAAGCGCTGGAAATGTTTCCACGCCTGAAAGAGCGCACCAACCAATTGGCGGGCACCTTGTCGGGCGGAGAGCAGCAGATGCTGGCCATGGCGCGCGCCGTGATGTTGAACCCCGAGGTGATCCTGCTCGATGAGCCTTCCATGGGCTTGGCACCGATTTTGGTCGAGGAAGTGTTTCACATCATCTCGAACCTCAAGGCGCAAGGTGTCACGATGCTGCTGGTGGAGCAATTTGCAGCTGCCGCCCTGAAGGTGGCTGACTATGGCTATGTGCTTGAAAACGGGCGCATCTCGGTGCACGGTCCGGCCAACAAACTCAAGGACGACCCGGCCGTCAAAGCTGCGTATCTGGGTGGTTAAAACTGCTGCAAATCAGACTTTCGCCGTCTCATTCCATTTCCACATCAAACAGACACTTTGTTGTTTCGCCTTGCCGTGCATCAGCACTGTCTGCGGCTTCGCGCCTAGTGTCTTATCAATCTGGAAACGGAATTAGGTCTGCTTTGTGGGTTTTTGGCGCTTGCCCCCCACTCTCATGTTCCCAAACCCCACTCACCCCGCCGGGACGAGGGGACCAAACAGCCCTATGCAGCGACTTCCCGGTGGACTGAATGTTTGATGCGCCACGGCCCGAGGAAGACCTTCAGACACCTCCCGATGATTGCTTTTTATATTGAATTCGAATCCAAATCGGCTCAGACCCAATTGAACTTGCTTTTCCTTGACTGCAGCCGTCACAGGCGAAGTGATTTTTGGGGCGGAACCCGATTCGGCCAGATTCCATTATTAAATCATGCGTTTTTTTGGTGTCGCGCCGCAGTGATTGCGGCAGAGAGACAACAACTACAACTGCCGTTTGACCATGAAGTCTGACAATTGTTTCGATTTATGTCTGCCTGGATTCGGTCCACCGAAGTTCAGACTTCCTGATCCGCGCTAAGCAAATGCGACAAAAAGCGGAATCAGGCGTGGCACTTGTGGAAGCGGCATCTTGCCGCTTTCCCCAGCGTCTGCGGCTGGAAGCCACAG
>CAIYNH010000365.1 GCA_903927495.1 uncultured beta proteobacterium | reverse complement strand
GTCACTTCGTTGGGCATTCCCATCGGTTTTGGCGTTATCGTTTTCACCATCCTGATCACTGGCCTTTACGTGCGTCGCGCCAATGGCGAATACGACCGTCTGACTGCTGAAATCCTGAAGGAAGCTTCCAAATGAAGGCCGGAACCCAATTTCTCATCGCTCTGACCGCGCTCCTCGCGTCGGCAGTGGCACAAGCCGCTGGTGCCGACCTGGGCCAGGTTGAAAAACAACCCACCAACTGGGTTGCCATTGGCATGTTTGGCACCTTTGTGGTGGCCACGCTTTTCATTACCAAATGGGCAGCAGGTCGCACCAAATCGGCTGCTGACTTTTACACCGGTGGTGGTGGCATTACTGGTTTCCAGAATGGCTTGGCTATCGCAGGCGACTACATGTCAGCCGCATCCTTTTTGGGCATTTCCGCAGCCGTTATGGCATCGGGCTATGACGGTCTTATTTATTCGATCGGCTTCCTGGTCGGCTGGCCCGTCATCACCTTCCTGATGGCTGAGCGCCTGCGCAACCTGGGCAAGTTCACCTTTGCCGACGTAGCCGGTTACCGCTTCCAGCAAACGCCTATCCGCATTTTTGCGGCATCCGGCACGCTGGTGGTGGTGGCGTTCTACCTGATTGCCCAGATGGTGGGTGCAGGTTCGCTGATCAAGCTGTTGTTTGGTCTGGAATACTGGATGGCTGTGGTGATCGTCGGAGCGCTGATGATGATTTACGTGCTGTTTGGCGGCATGACAGCAACCACCTGGGTGCAGATCATCAAGGCCTGCCTTTTGCTGGCCGGCGTGAGCTTCATGGCCTTCATGGTGATGGCGCAATTTGGTTTCAGCTTTGAGGCACTGTTTGCCCGTGGCGTGGAAGTCAAGACTGCCATTGCCAGCGGCACTGGAAAAACCTCCGAAGAAGCTGCCAAAATCGGTTTGGCCATCATGGGACCAGGCGGCTTCATCAAAGACCCCGTCTCCGCAATTTCTTTCGGTATGGCACTGATGTTTGGTACGGCTGGTCTGCCCCACATCCTGATGCGTTTCTTCACCGTGCCTGATGCAAAACAGGCACGCAAGTCGGTGTTCTGGGCAACTACCTGGATCGGCTACTTCTATGTGCTGATTTTCATCATCGGTTTTGGCGCCATCACGCTGGTGCTGACCAACCCCGAATTTGCCAACGTCGTTACCGGCGTTATCAAGGGCGGCGGCGGCTCGGCCAACATGGCTGCGGTTCTGGTGGCCAAGGCAGTTGGCGGCAACGTGTTCTTCGGCTTCATATCCGCAGTAGCATTCGCAACCATTCTGGCGGTGGTGGCTGGCCTGACCCTGTCAGGCGCCTCTGCTGTGTCACATGACATCTACGCCACCGTGATCAAAAAGGGCAACGCCGACAGCGACTCCGAGCTGAAAGTGTCCCGCATGACCACGCTCGCCCTGGGCGTTGTGGCTGTGGGCCTGGGCATTGCATTTGAGAAGCAGAACATTGCGTTCATGGTGTCTCTGGCCTTTGCGATTGCCGCGTCCGCCAACTTCCCGGTGCTGTTCATGTCCGTGCTGTGGAAAGACTGCACGACCAAGGGCGCTGTCATTGGTGGCTTCCTGGGGCTGATCTCTTCCGTTGCGTTGACCGTGGTGTCACCCTCGGTTTGGGAAGCCACACTGGGCAACCCTAAAGGCTCGGCTTGGTTCCCCTACTCTTCGCCCGCCTTGTTCTCGATGACCATCGGCTTCGTCGGCGTGTGGCTATTTTCCATTCTGGACCGCAGCCCACAAGCAACCCAGGAACGCGCTGCGTACAAAGCACAGCAAGTGCGCTCGGAAACCGGTCTGGGTGCGTCGGCATCTTCTGGCCACTAAGCTTTGACAGTCGATTGAACAAAAAAGCCGGGGTGACCCGGCTTTTTTTCGCTTGGACTTTATTACGCTGGTGGCCCAAAAGATGCAATGCCTAACTTCGTGTTTCCAAAAATATCCAGGATTCCAACGCTACGATTGAATATTTGTTTAAGTGCGAGTCGACGTAAGATTGCTCACGCAGAAGGATCACAAGAGTTGCACCTGAGCCACCGGCGGCGTCGCTGCGTGCCGGAACAAGACATTGAACCCGCAGCGATCAGTTGACGGAAATTTTGCAGCGACAATGTTCGGGAACCCCTATGAACTCCATGTGGAGTTGAC
>CAIYNH010000364.1 GCA_903927495.1 uncultured beta proteobacterium | reverse complement strand
TACCTGGTGGGCAGGCCGGAAGCGAAGGCACCGACGGCCATCAATGTCGTGGTGGCGCAGTTGCAAGGGCGGGACCCGGTTATCAACCGACTGGTGGCTGACATCGCCCCATCTTCATTCGATATTGACTTCAACCACGTGCCAGACACCCGGGCGCAAATCAAAGAGCAATTGCAACTCGAATTAGCGGACAAACTGCAACAGGCAAACGCTACAGAATAGATAGCTGCTAACGCTTGCCTGACGGCGGTTAGCGGCGAAATAGGCATTGAAATAGCTTCGCAAAGTTGCAGCTTTTCGGAAAAGCTGATTATTGTTTTAGGCGAATCTTTTTAGGTTTCAAAATGGGCGGATACAACTCAGGCAGCAACCAACACGGCAAGAGCACCACGCAGGGCCGCAACACCTTGGACGTGCGCAAGTGGCAGCAAGCGTTACTGATGACGCCTGGCACCCGCTACGAGGCATCCTGGGGCCGATCCGGGGCCGCTATCACTGTGCAGATCAACACCGACGGCGTGAGCTTGATCTATCGGCATGGTGGCACCACCGATATGGACTACCCGGTACAGGTGGCCTGGACACCGTGCCACTACGGCGGGCGGCGTCCCTGGTGGCTTTGTCCCTGCTGTGGCAAGCGCTGCGCGATTCTCTACGCTGGCAAGGTGTTTTCATGCCGACAGTGCAGCGGGCTGACGTACCAGTCAACCCGGACAGCACCCGGCAACAAACCTTTTGAGCGGGCCGACAGACTGCGCCAGCGGCTGGGCTGGTGTGCAGGTATTGCCAACGACATCGGCGACAAGCCCAAGGGTATGCACTGGCGAACCTACGAGCGACTGATGCTCCAACTGCACCACCACAGCCGTGAAGCCATGATTAGCACTGACAGGCTGGTGACGCGGCTTAAGGGCAAGACGGGCAAGCTGCTGGACAAGCTGGGGCTGAGTGACTGCCGTTATGAATGTTTTTTTTGCAGTGGTTGCGATGGCTTTCCAAGATGAAGATAACCATTTAAAACGCACTGTAAGGGTGGCGTAAATTGGCTCTTGACCGGACTGAATGCGCTCGCAATGCATATCAGATTTTTCAATCACAACAGGCACCTGACACGCGGTTAATATTGGCTTACTGAAACCTATAAAGCCCGATAGCGGGTTAGGAAGTAAGTAAGTGAGCTCGCAGAATGCAAAAGCCACCAATAGCCCGGCAGGGCGAAAGGTGGCTTAGGGGCACAAGGCCATGAAGTTTTTCCCGCTTCAAGCCCGATTTAATCACAGAAGTTAGTCCAAGGGCGTCCAAAGACGTATTTAGTGGTTTACCACTACCTTGAACTGATTGATGTGTAGCCCATTGCATTTGAGCTCTTTATACGTCTTGTTTTTATCGGGCTACACATGCAAAAATTGGCTTCCATTCCGGCGACACCCGTCGTCACAATCCCGCAGGGCAGCGCAGAGCTGCTCTCACTGTGGCGTCTGCCCAAAGTACTTGAGCACGTTCCCGTGTCGCGGAGCTGCTGGTGGGCTGGCGTTGCAACTGGCAAGTTTCCCAAGGGCATTAAGTTGTCCGACAGAGTGACTTGCTGGAAATCTGCGGATATCCAAAAGCTGATCGCATCGCTGTAAGAGGTGGGACACCATGACCACCAACTACAACGGCTCAGGGCCGGGCCAAGTCACGCCTGAAAACGACAACGGGCGCAACCCGCTACAAGTTGCACCCGTCAAAACACTCTACATTGCCACCTGCTATTTTATCGCAAAGACGGCACCTTACATAGCACTCGAGTGCTACGTGTTAAGCGTCACAATGCTGGCGCTGGCAGTCTCCATTTTGGGAGTTGCGTAATGAACGACAACTACTCAAAAACCGCTCTAGGCGCGATCAATACGAGTTGCCTATACAACCACACCAACGCAGCAATTCAAAGCGCTGTAGCGGCTCCTACACCTGCTGTAGTGGCTCTGCAAATCGCTCACCTTGCACGAGCTGGGCATTCTGTCTACAAGGGCACGGCGAACTCCTACACCGTGTCTAAATTCGGCCATTCACGACACTGTGAATCCTTCGCTGAGCTGGTGACATTCGCTAAACAAGTGGGAGCAAAGCATGAATAGCACCACCGACCAATTCAAGACCGCCATGATCGCGGCGGGCCTGACACCACCGGACAGCATCATTGATGACGGCAAGATTCACCG
>CAIYNH010000363.1 GCA_903927495.1 uncultured beta proteobacterium | reverse complement strand
CTTTGCGCAGGGCCATGCTCTGGTACATGGCATTTTTCCCGGCGTGCGTGACGAACTGCACCACGGCTTCATTCTTAGGGGTAAAAACAGTCGTAAACGCCTTTGAACTGGTCGTTAAGCGCTCCAATAAAGAGAGCGTTTCAGGGTGCAATTGACCGGTTTCTAAGACAAAAATGCCGATGTTGAGCTGCAAGCTGTTGATGAGATGCACCAGCACCATGTCTTCTGCACCCAGGCTGCAAGCCAGGGCAATGCGCGGCGCGGCATCCGCTGTCGTCGGTGCGTAGTCAAGCGCGGCTTGTTGCAACAATGCCTCGGTTTGGTCCAACTTTTGCGCAAATTCAGCCGATGCCCGGGCGTTTAGGTTAATCGCGCTCATATGCGTGTTTTTATCTGTTGGGAGCCGCTCGGCTGGGGGCGCTGGCTCAACACGGTGATCTGCGGTGCCAAACAGGGACTGATGCGTGACCGCGTCGCCTTGGTAAAACGACGTAAAGTGGCTCAATTGCCGTTGTGCGTGTGCCACGTTTTGGTCAGCGCGCAATACCGCAGAATCAAAGCCGCTGCGCTGCATTTGCAGCACCTGATCCACCAAGACATCGCCGGTGGCACGCAACTCACCCGTGAAGCCCAGGCGTCGACGCAATAAGAACGCCTGACTGTAGGCGCGTCCGTCGGTAAATTTGGGGAAGTGCAAGTCAATGCGCGTGATGCCGTCGAGAGCCAGCACACGCGGGTCGGCATCGTTTCCAAGTGTTACAACATTTTGACCTGTAGCGCCCGTCAAATGGGCATCAGCAGCTATGAATTTGAGAGTATTTTGCATGGTAAAAATAACTTAGTCGGTTAACGCATCGGCCAGATCCAGGTGGACGTGCAGCACCTTGCCGCCATCGCGGGTTTCATGGCGCGCGGCGTTGGCGGCCGCTTTGAAGGGTTCCAGCCCCAGGCGACGTACGCTGGCAATGAACGTCTCTCCCGCATGGCGCAGGTTCCGGTAGGTGTCAAGCAAGGCTTCCACCACATCAGTGACTTCAGAAGCCGCAAACGACGGGCCAATGATTTTTCCGGGCGTGGCGGGCCCCGACAGCTCTGAGCCGTCCGAGCCACCGAGCGACACCTGATACCACTCGCGCCCATCTTTGTCGACACCCAGTACGCCAATGTGGCCACTGTGGTGGTGACCGCAAGAGTTGATGCAGCCGCTGATGTGCAAGTCAATCGCTCCCAGATCGAACAACTCGTCCAGATCCTGGTAACGCTGGGTGATGCCTTCAGCCACCGGGATCGAGCGGGCGTTGGCCAGCGCACAGAAATCGCCACCAGGGCAGGCAATCAAGTCCGTCAAGAGGCCGATGTTGGCTTGGGCCAGGCCGAGCTTTTTGGCAGCTTGCCAAAGGGCTGGCAATTGCCCGGCAGCGACCCACGGCAGCACCAGGTTTTGCTTGTGGGTGACACGCAGTTCACCGGCGCTGAAGGAATCGGCCAAGTCGGCAGCGGCCTCCATTTGGGCTGCTGTGGCATCACCAGGTGCGAAGCTCAGTCGCTTGAATGACAGTGTGACTGCCCGCAGCGCCGGGTCTTTGTGCGCTGCCACGTTCTGCCTGAGCCAGCGCTGGTAACTTGCCTGCTCCTGAACGGAGAAACTATTTGCTATGTTTACTGTAGTGTCTTTTGCTTGATTGACGTGCTTTGGCGGCATAAATGATGCGGAAACCCGAGCCAATTCAGCATCCGGGATTGTGTGCTGCGCGCCATCGTGCTCGATGATCTCCCGATATTCGGCGTTGACCTCGTCAATAAAACGCTGTCCTTCGGCTTTCACCAGAATTTTGATGCGCGCCTTGTACAGGTTGTCACGCCGACCCCAGCGGTTATAGACCCGCACCACCGCCTCGACGTAGTTCAGGATCTGATTCCAGGGCAAAAACTCGCACAGGGTTTGGGCAATCATCGGGGTGCGGCCCATGCCACCTCCCACCAGCACCTTGAAGCCAACCATGCCCTCGGCATTGCGCAGCAACTGCAGTCCTACGTCGTGCCAAGCGGTATCGGCACGGTCTTCTGTAGCGCCAGATACGGCAAACTTGAATTTGCGCGGCAAAAACGCAAACTCCGGGTGCAAAGTGCTCCACTGGCGCATGATTTCGCAATACGGACGCGGGTCAATCAGCTCGTCAGCAGCGACACCGGCCATCGCGTCACTGGTGATATTGCGAATGCAGTTGCCGCTGGTCTGGATACCGTGCATGTCCACTGTTGCCAGCAACTCCATCACGTCAGCACTCTTGCTAAGCGGAATCCAGTTGAACTGAACATTTTGGCGCGTTGTGAAGTGGCCGATGCCCATGGGCAGGTGCTGTGTACCCAGAATAATTTGTGCACTGGTGGCAGTGTGATAAACCGCAGCGCTGGGTTGATCAAACTCACGGGCAATCCGCGCCAGCACCCGCAATTGGCGGCTGGCCAGTTCCCCGTAGGGCACGGCCACCCGCAGCATCGGTGCGTAGCGCTGCACATACCAGCCGTTTTGCAGGCGCAGGGGTCGAAAATGATCGTCAGACAGATCGCCGCTGAGATTGCGTTCGAGTTGGTCGCGGTACTGCGCGGCACGTTGCTTGACGAATTGGCGGTCAAAATCGGTGTATTGGTACATGTCAATGGATTCGGAGCTTGGTTTTAAATAAGAATCAGTTTGGTGCCGGCATAAGCCAACAGCAGGGATAAGAAACCACGGATCACCCGCTCGGGCGTGCGAGTCATGAAATGCGAACCCAGCCAGATTCCGGGCAGCGAGCCTGCGAGCAGCTTTGCCAGCATCGGCCAGTCGACCGAGCCAATCGACGCGTGCCCCATGCCCGCTACCAAGGTCAATGGCACTGCGTAAGCGATGTCGGCAGCCACAATGCGCGGCAGTGGCAACATCGGGTAGAGCAGCATCAGCACCGTGACACCAATGGCACCTGCGCCCACGGATGTAAGCGACACCAGCGTACCAATGACCGCACCAAACAGCAGCGGCAAACTCCAGTGGCGTGGCGTGGCCGCCAATGCTTCCTGGCCGGCGGCGATGCGCGCGGGAGTTGCCTTGCCACGCAAGGCTTTGTACAAAGTGGCTGCAGCCGTCAGTAACAGCGCAGCACCGAGGGTAGATGTCATCAGGTGCTGAACCTCAGCGTCCGCCGGGCCAACAGTTTTCAGAATCCAGAGTGTGGTAAGTGCAGCCGGAATGCTGCCCGCCGAGAGATGCAGTACCACGCGCCATTCAATTTGGCGAGAGTACGCCATGTTGAAGGTGCCCCCCATTTTGGTAAACGCCGCAAACAGCAAGTCGGTGCCTATCGCCAGATAGGGTTTGACTCCAAAAAAGAAAATCAGGATGGGTGTCATCAGCGAACCGCCGCCCACACCCGTGAGTCCGACGATCAGGCCAACAAAAAAACCAGCAAAAATATAAGCGATGTCATGCATAGGGCACGACTGTACTGGCGCATCCTTATATTTCAAACTACATTTAAATGATGACGATATTCTCAGATGGAATAAAGAAAGGGTTGTGAACCAAGGCAGTTAACGAACCACACCGCGGAATCTACCCCCAGTGCGGCCCTTAAAAATAGTCGCACTGGAGCGGAGCCAAACAACCCCCTCAATACTTGCGCACCTCAAACAGGTATTCGCCGCCGGTAGTGTGACCGGCACTGGTTGATGCACCATACTGCGGCGTTTGTGGAATGCCTTCCTTGGCCACATCCGCCTTGACTGCATCAAACACGTCAAAGCCGTTTTTGTATTGCGCCACGTTGTTGAGCTTGTCCATCAAGTGCCAGGCAAATATTGAATGCCCTTCGCGGCCTTCGTCGAGCACTGGTTCTTCACCACCGGAGGACATCACCAATACCGAACGTTTGTCCAAAATGTCCTTAACGTTGGTGTTTGTGCCAGAAGTGACCCGCTGCTCGTTGGTCAAGGCACCAGAATAACAACTGTCGGACATCACCATCATTTGTTTGGCCGGAATGTTGGTCAGAATCTTGTTGATGTCAGAGTTCGAGATCCAGTTGCCAGGATCTTTGACTGATGCATCGCTCGGAATCCAGTAACCCACCTTGGTGTCTTCCATCTGGTAGCCGTGGCCTGCGTAATACACCACCACGCTGTCTTTTGAGCCAGTCTCATCAGACACCTGGTTCAAGGTCCGAACAATGTCAGCGCGGGTGCCGTTGTGTACCATGCGCACGTCGTAGCCCATCTTTTCCTTGAAGATGGCACCAATCGCATCAGCATCCTTGATGGCACCGTCAAGCGATGGAATCTTCGAATCCTGGTAGGCGTTGTTGCCAATCACGATCGCCACTTTGCGCTGTATCGCCGGCAGGAACGAGATCGAAGGGGTTGGCATGGCAAGCTGCACGCGTGGAAGAATCTCAACTGCCAGATTCGCGATCGCTGGATTTGTTGGACGCATACACACATCACCGCCACCCGCAGTACAGGGCTTCAAATCGGCGACTTGAGGGTTGGCCTTGAGCACATTTAGCGAGGCTTTGAGAGTGTCGGTCATGAATTCATGCCGCGCAATCATCGCTTCTTTGACTCTCTCGGCAGACATGCCGGCCAGTGCCATACCACCAAACACTTCAACAATTTTGCTGTCGCTGCTGCGTTTGGCAACTTTGGAGTCAGTTTCTTTGGTGTCTGCTTCGGCTTTCAGTGCATTCGCTTTTTGTTCTTTGGCTTGCGCTTGGGAGCGTTTCTCTTCTACCTGCTTTTGAGCAGCAGCGCGGGCTTCAGGCGTTGCGGCTTGGGCAACTGCCATTTCGGCTTTTCTCACTTCGGTTTTAGCGCTGCTGGCCTCAAGCTCGGCTTTAAAGGCTTCAAGCTTTGCAGCAGATGCCTCTGCCTTCTTTTCAACAGCTGCCTTTAAGTAGGCCGACTGTGGTCCACTGGCCAGTTCTTTGTCACGTTTGGCTTCGGTCTCAGCCTGTTTGATTTCGGCTTCAATCTTTTTGGCTTCAGCGCTGCTGTGCTTCTCGTGCGCAGAATCCCGTTCTTTCGGGTTTCTTGCAGCTTTTACTTCAGCATTGGCCTTCTTTACCTGTACCTCAGCTTGTTTAACTTCGGCTTCGGCTTTACGGGTCTCAACTTCCTGTTTGGCTTCGGGGTGAGTTGAAACTTTGGCAATGGACTCCGCAACCTTCACTTCGTGCTCGGCCGTTTCAGCTTCGTGCTCAGCTTTTTTGGCCTCTGCAGTGGCGTGCTTTTCTTCAGCAGATTTCTTTGCTTCAGGTGTTTTTGCGGACTTGATATCGGCTTCGGCCTTTTTCACTTCGACTTCGGCTTTCTTGGCATCGGCGTTAGATTTCTTTACCTCGGCAATGAGTTTATCCACCGGTGAATCAGAGTCTTTGGCCTTTTCCTGGGCATGTTTGGCCTCGACATCGGCTTTTTGCGCCTCGACATCGGCCTTTTTCACCTCCGCTACGGCTACTTTTTCTTCGGCTTTGACTTTTTCTGCGGGGGCTTTAGCGGCCTTGACTTCGGCTTCAGCCTTCTTGACTTCGGCTTCAGCTTTTTTGGTTTCGACATCCGCTTTTTTTAGTTCTACCACTCGCTTGGCCTGTTGCGTGCCACTGGCATTGGCCTCGGCTTCGGCTTGCTTGACTTCGGTTTCGGCCTTTTTGACATCAAACTCGGCTTTTTTGGCTTCGGCTTCAGCCTTTTTGGTTTGCACCGCTGCGAGCTTTTCTTCGGCAACAACTTTGGCCGATGGGGTTTTGGCGGATTTGATTTCAGCCTCGGCGATGCGTGATTCGGCTTCTACCTTGTCCACTTCACCCTCGGCGCGTTTGACTTCAGCAACCGCTTTGCGTGACTCGGCTCGCACTTTTTCTTGTGCTGTGGCGGTGGTCTTGACTTCGGCCTCGGCAGCCCGCACCTCCGACTCGGCTTCTCGGATCTTGGCATTGGCGCGCTTGCTGTCGGCTTCGCTTGATTTGACATCGGCACGCACCCGTGCTTCGGTCTTGGCTTCTGGAGTCTTGGCCAAAGTAATCAGGGCATCGGCTTTTAGAGCTTCGTCATCAGCTTTGCGTGCCTCGGTTCTGGCCGTCACCACTTCCTTGAAGGTGATGGCGGCAGGAACGCTGGTTGCTGTGGCAGCCGCTACTGCGGTTGCACTGGTTGCTGTTGCTGTTTCTGTTGTTGCAGTTGTTGCAGTTGTTGTTGCAGGGGCACTGTAGGTGATATTTCCCGCTGTGGCGGTAAGTACTGCGACGGTGGTAGTGGGCAGAGTTGTGGAAGTTTGTGCTGTATCACAAAGTGTCGTATTCGCCAGGCAGGGGTCAACCGTCGTCTTGATCAGGGTTGGCGGTGGCGGGGTCACCGCCAAGCCAGCCGAGGTATAGCTTACCGGGCTACCGACCGTGATGGCCGTGGCAGCAAAAGTCATGCTGCCCCCGGCACTGGCAGCGACTCCACTAGCGGCTGTCACATCGCTGTTTTGCTCGAAGTTTTTGGCTGCGGTAAACGTTGCACTGCCGGCAGTGGAGCTAACCGGGCCGTTGATGGTCATATTGCCTGTCGCTGTGTCCCCAGCTTTTAAAACGATGTTGCCACTGGCCGACACGCCTTCAGTGCCGATCGCCAAGGGGCTGTTCGCGGTTAACGATACACCGCCTTTTTTGGTTGTTATCAATTTTGTGGTGCTGACACCGCCGGTATTGTTCAGCGTGATATCGCCGTCGTTGTCGGTCATGCCTTGAACATCCAGCACGCCAACGTTGGTCAGCGCAATGTTGCCTGTACCCGAGTTGCTGACGGTGAATCCTTTCACCGTGTTGGATGCATTGGTCAGAGTCGTCCCGAGTGCTGAGACAGAGGTCAGCAGCGCAGCGCTGATCTTGCCCACACCTGCCTCATTTACCGCACCAGTCGTGCCGGTCAGGTTCACGTTGCCCGTGGTGCCAATGTTGCCAGCGTTCAAGGTGACGTGGCGGCCCGCTGTGGCACCAATCGTCCCGCTGCTGCTGGTTACGTCTGCGTTGACCAAGATGTCGCTGCTCGTGCCTGTCGCTGTCAAGGTGACTGTGCCGCTTTCACCTGCTGCGACAACCGCACCAATTGACTCTGTGCCATTCGTTGCTGTCAGGCTGATGTTGCCGTTGCTCGCTGTCGTCACACCACCGCTGGTGCTACTGTTTCCTGCGGTGGCATTGCCAGCAGCGATTAAGCTGATGTTGCCCGTGTTGCCCACCGTGACATTGCCTGCGCCCGTGTTGCTGATGCCACTGATGGTCAGCGTGCTGGCTGTGTTGGTCAGGTCAATGTTGCCAGTGCCCGTGTTGGTGGCGCTGAAGCCGTTCACCGTGTTGGAGGGCTTTGTGAGCGTCGTGCCAAGTGCAGAAACCGTGCTTAGCAGCGCAGCGTTGATCTTGCCTGCACCTGCCTCGCTTACCGTGCCAGCCGTGCCGGTCAGGCTCACAT
>CAIYNH010000362.1 GCA_903927495.1 uncultured beta proteobacterium | reverse complement strand
TGCTCATTACAGGTTTCAAGCCATTGTAAAATATCGCTAACAGCGCCCGCCTCTATCATTGCCTGCAATGGTGCCAATATTTCCGCAGGCGGCATACTGATCTTTACCATCGTTGTTTCAGCAACTTCAGCCACTGGCAGCCACTTGATAGCCAATACTTCACTAATCGCAGCCAACAAAACATCCGCCTCAACCGGCTTCATCAACAGGCGTCTGAACTGGATGGTGTCAGATAAAATCGTTGGGCGCTCAGGCGGCGCGGCAGATAGCAGAATGACCGGCACCTTGCGCAAACTCCAGTCCTGCAAAACGCTCCAGCCATCACCCGCTGCCATGAACTGGTCGGTAATAACCAAATCAATAGCTTTACCCAAATATTGCCGCGCAGCAGCATTGCCCGACTCTGCCGTACTCACCTCGAAACCGTAATCAGCCAATAATAACGACAGTACATGACTGCTATCAGGAGCATCATCCACCACTAACACTCTGTAATTTCTGGGCAGAGCGCCAATTTTAATAGTGTCGTTGTTTGACGGGGGCTCGCATGTTTCGCATTCAATCGAAAAACTGAACTCACTACCGAGACCCAAGGTACTTTCTACATGAATATCTCCCCCCATCAAGCCAAGCTGTTGCAACACAATGGCCAATCCCATCCCGATGCCGTCTATGCCGCTGGCCTGACCGGCGTCGCCACGTACAAAAGGTTGGAAGATGGAATTCAATTCGGCTTGTGCTATCCCGGCTCCGGAATCCTGAATAGTAAAAGTGAGCCTACTTCGATGACGACTTACCCTTGAGACAGCGCAGACCAAAGTAATAATACCGTTCTCGGTATAGCGATTTGCATTGCCAAGCAGATTATTGAGCACCTGAAGTAAACGGCGCTCATCAATAACAACAGCTTCAGGTTCCGAACCTTCTTCAATCCACTTAAAGCGATTGCCGCGCGCTTGCGTCATCATTTCCGCACTTCGTCGCAACAACGAGACAAAGGTGGCCCAGTTGACGGGAGCCAATTCCAGCTTGAGCAGTCCCGCTTCGCCCCGGGCATGTTCTAGAATTTCGTCAATCATGCTTAACAACTGTCGACCGCTATATTTGATATGACTGGCATTGGCTTGTAGTGAAGCCGGCTGGATACCACGTTCCTGCAGTTCCGCATAACCCAGAATGGTATTTAACGGACTCCTAAATTCATGACTCATTTGTGCCATGAATTTTATGCGAGCCTCAACCTCGGCCTGCGATAACAGTAACGCCTCGCGTAAAGCTTCGGTACGTTTCAGTGCGCCAGACAAAATCAGCGGCGTAATCAATAAAAAGCACCAGGCGTAGCCCAAAGACTGTAGAAACGGATTCGGAGCGACGCCAAAGGCCACCACGACCCGGTATACCAACATCAGCGACAAAATACTGTAGCTGAGCATCAAATAGCCTGCAGGACGCGAGCCTTGTCGCCAGGCCTTGATAAACAAACCAAAGCTGCTCAGCACAATGCCAATCACAAACAGCGGCAAGACGCGGACCGCCGTACCGTAACTGACCAGGCAACCCCAACCGGTAGCAAGCACCGCTCCTAAGGTTGAGACCACCAGCAGCCGATTAACCCAACCGATACAGCCTTTAGCACCCAGAAAGTCCCGTACGAACAACACAAAAAACACCAGGGTCAACCCTGTCGTTAACACTTGAAACTGCAATGGAAAAATCAGGCTCGGCGGCCACAGATAAAGCTGCAGTAAACCGGTGTAGCCGGCATCCTGAAGAATTTCAAAGCTCAGACATGCACAAAAAAAACCATAAGTCTTTTCGCGGGTATTAAAAAACATCATCAGCGAAAAACCAACCGCCACTATTAATCCGCCCAGCACCAGCAGCTGAAACAGCGTTTTGCGCTGCTGGGCATGATCATAAGCTTTAGGCTCCCAAAGCTCGGCGCTCAACTGAATGGAAGTTTCAGAGGCAACCCGGATATAGTAAGTTCGCGTCTCACCTGCGGCAAGATTCACCGAGAACATCGGCAAAGGTTCAAGCAACGGACGGTGCTCAACAGGCACACTCAGACCGGTTTCGGTGCGTTGCCAGATGCCATCGTCCATTTCCCGGTAAAGAGTTACATACTGAAGGCGGGGATGGCCGATGCTGAGCCAGCGTTCAACAGGATCGGCCATTGTGTTGTGTAACGTCAGTCGTAGCCAGAACACGTCAGTGCTAAAACCAGGTACTAGATCTTTTTTTCTTGTCGCCTTAAAGTCACAGCCACCGGCGATTACTTGCTCAAGGGTTTGACCGGGGGTTGAGCGACACCACTGCAGGTGTTCAAAAAGCTCCAGGCGTTTAAGGTGGGTGACTTCAATAGCCGTACTAAGTTGCGGCCACAACAGTAGCAGGCAGAGAAATATTATAAGAGACTTAATC
>CAIYNH010000361.1 GCA_903927495.1 uncultured beta proteobacterium | reverse complement strand
GAAGCCCAGGAACTCGCCGCACGTGAGGAAGATGCGCGTCGGCAGACAGTTTTGGCTGAGGAAAAGCGGTTGGCTGTTTTGCGCGCGGAGGAAGAACGTGTGCGCTTGGTCAAGCTTGAAGCGGTGAAGGAAGAAGCGCAGCGCCAGCAATTAGTCAAAGATGCCGCAGTGGCGGCTGAGGCAGCCCGATTGGCCAAGGAAAGTGCATTGGCTGCAGAACAAGAGTCGCTGCGTTTGGCTGCAGCCAAAAAGGAGGCCGAGCGACTCAGCCAGTTGCAAGCGCAAGCCGCAGCCCAAGAGGCACAGCGTGCCTTGGCTTTGGCACAGCAAAAGGTCGAGCAGGAGCGGGAACTGGTCATGCAAGCTGAACTGCAACGTATCGAACAGGCACGGTTGGTCGAGAATCAAAGGCTGGAAGCTGCGCGTTTGCTGGCCCAGAAGCAGGAAACAGAGGCCCAGGAACAGCGACGCAAATTGGCTGCTGATGCCGAGGCCAAGCGACTTGCCGGTGAACGAGCCCAGGCCGAGCGAATTGCCGCAGGTGAACGCGAAAAAGCATTGCAAGCAGAACAAACACGTATTGAGCAAGCTCGGCTGGATGAAGTACATCGGCAAAATGCAGCCCGTTTGTTATCTGAACAACACCAAAGAGAGGCTCAGGAATTGGCGCGCCAACAATTGGAGCAGGTACAGGCCAAACAATTGGCCGAAGCCCGTGCACAAGCTGATCGGGAGCGATTTGAAGTGATGCAAGCAGAACAACATCAGCAGCAGGTAGCCAAACAGGTGGCAGAGCGTGCAGCAGCGGCACGAGTGCTACAGGAGCAAGCCTTGGCGAAGGAGCTCGACGTGCAACGTTTGGTTTTGGCACAGCAAGAAGCAGCTCGACTGAGTCTATTGCAGGCACAAACTGTAGTGGCGGAATTGCAGCGTGTGCAGGCTCAGCAAGCAGAAAAGGAGCGACATGAACGAGTACTGCAAGCGAAAGCCGAAAGTGCGCGCCTTGAACTGGCTCAATTGGCTGAACAAAAAAAGCAGGAGGTTGAACTTCTGGCCGCGCAAAAGAAAATCCAGCTGGCTCTTGTCAACACGGCACCGACCCTGGCAAAGCTCATTCCAACCCCTTACTTCAAGGGCTATGACGAGCACCAACGTCAATTCAGTGTGGGGGATGAGGCGCATATTCAGGTCATTGACATGTTTACCAAGGCCAGCAAGCCCTTGGTGATGAAAGTAACCCAGGTCGATTTACCAGCTGAGCGGGTGATTTACAACGATGGCGAGTTTTCTTCCGATTTGATGGGGAACACCACCTCTAATAAGGTTGGCTCGATGAGTACACCACGCCAGTTTTATCCGGCTGATCTGATGGTTGGTAAAAAGTGGCAAACCCGTTTTAAACAGTCGCGTCCGAATGGTACGACCTATACTTTTCAGTACGACCTGAAAGTGGTCGCCAAGGAAACTGTCACTGTGCCGGCAGGCAGTTTTGAGGCCTACAAAATCGAGGCGCGCGGGTTTAATATGGAGCTAAGCGCCTCACTTGAGCGTAATATCTGGGTTGCACCCGGTGTCAACGCTGATATTGCTCACGAAATCATTGTGCGGTTAAGAAATGGACGCACCGAACAAGCCGACCGGCAAGAACTGGTATCCATTTCGCAAGCTAGGCGTTAACTCAAATTTTTACGACAGAAAGATTGCCATGAACCTCTATAAGCCTTCCCAACTCGCATGGGTTTTGACGACGACTTTGGCTTTGACGGGCTGCGTGACCAATCCAAGTCAGAATGTCAGCGCAGCACCCGCCAAGGCTGAATTGACGTTTGTCGATTTGCAAGGGTTTGACCGTGAATTGACGGGGTCTTTGTCATCCCCTTTGCCCAAGATCGATGTCTCCTTTTATGACCGGGTTACACCCAGCGCGATGCCTGAGCGTTTGCAGCGCTGGATGGCATCGGTCGAGGCCGGAGGTGGTTCGGTGAAAGTGGTGCAGCCCAAATCAAGCTTGACCGCCAAGAATCCGCTTTTGTTGATCAGCGCTGTCAGCACCTTGTGGTCAGCCAACAAAACCATCAAAGACATCTCGAACCACTCCCAGTTCAGCTCTGCGCAGGATTTTGATGCCGAAATTATCCTCAAGCAAGACGATCAAGGTGATTCGGTGGTGGACAAGGTGGTCTTTGTGAAACGGAAAAAGTAGGTCGATCATGCTTAGAATTTTGATAGGGTATTTGTTAGTCGGTGTGGGTACCGGTTTGTCTGCGCAAACCACATTGCCAACAAGTTCAGGCGTTCCCAGCGCCGAGCAGATGATTCAGCAGCTGGAAAAAAAAGCACCAGCCGCAAGAAAGTTCCGCAATTTTTCAGTAGAACCGGTGCAGGGCGAGCAGTCTGGAATACCTGACCAAGGCGCGGCAGTGCCGGCCAAGGGGCCAGTCCATGGTGCAGCCCCTGCACTGTCTTTACTGATTGAATTTGATTACGATTCGGCCCGTGTCCGCCCCGAAAGCAAGCAAGTGTTGGCGCTGCTGGCTCAAGCCTTGCAGTCGGAGCAGTTGCGTCATTCGCATTTTGCGGTTGAAGGCCACACGGACGCCAAGGGCAGTGCCAGTTACAACCAGAAGTTGAGCCTGATGCGGGCATCTGCCGTGCGTGATATTTTGATCAGCCAGGGTGTGACTGAGGCCCGCGTACAAGCTGCCGGTAAAGGCAGCACTGAACTGGCCAATGCCGCGCAGCCATTTGCGCCGGAGAATCGACGTGTGCGAGTTGTAAATCTGGACTGATGGGATGCCACAGCGACAATCTGTGCTGGAGTTGTCTCGTTCAACCAAGGTAAGTTCAATAATTGGCATATGAAGCCCGTCAATAGAGCGTAAGAAGCTACTAAAGTTATAGCGTTTTGCGTAACAGCTTGAACGGTGTCAATGAGGGAAATGAAGATGAAACCCAAATCGTATTGGATGCTTGCTTGGCTGCTTTTGAGTCTTGGAAGTTCAGCCCAGTCTGTGCTACCCGCCAGTTATGGTGGTGTGACTGGTGCCGCACCGGCAGACGCGCGAAGTTTGCCCTCTCGCAGCAATCGGCATGCGCTGATCGTCACGATCAGTCGCTATGCGAACCCAGCCACGTCAGAACTTCCCGGAGCCCGGATCGACCAGCAATCTGCCACCCAAATGGCGCAGGCCATGCAGGTGCCTATCGACAACATCAGCTACTTGAAAGATGAACAGGCGACTGGGGACGGTATTCGCGAGGCTTTGCGGCAACTTACTGACCGGGTGCAGGAGGGTGACCGCGTCTACATTCATTACTCGGGTCACGGCACCCGCAATGAAGATGCGTCGTCAGGTGGTTGTGTCGAGGCTTTAATGGCGTATGACGGTGGCCAAGGCGGCACCATCACCAACCATGAGTTGGCTGATCGGCTGAAAGCCATTACTACCAAAACCGACAAACTTTTTGTCATGATTGATGCCTGTCACTCGGGTGGCGTAGTGCAGGCGGCATCGGCCACTCGCACCCGCAGTTTGACCAATGACGAAGACGAAGGTATGTTGCGAGCGAAATTTACCGGAATTTCAGAAGAATGTGGCCGACCAGTCAATATCAAGACCCGCAGTTTGTTGACCGAGACCAGCGCCAAAGGTGTCTTTCCACAAGACATCATTCATGTCAGTGCCTCTCGTCACAACGAAATCAGTTTTGACGATGAGCGAAAAGGCGGTCTGGCAACCCAATATGTGCGTGACTGCATGTTGCGCGATGCCAAAGACCTCGACAACTCAGGCGCAATCAGTATGGAAGAGATACGCCAGTGTGCACAGGAAAAACTGAATCGGCGTTTGGCCAAGGATCCGAACTTCAAAGCTCATAACCTGGTTCTTAACGGCAATGGTGGCTTTGTCCCGGCTTGGTTTGGGATGGAAAATGCAGTGCCTGCAGCAACCGGATTTGCGCCACTGACCGGGGAACAGGAGCTGCGCCAGATGTTTGATCAACGCGACGCTAAGCGGCGGGTGCAGGTCAAGGCCGGCAAAGATAAACTTAAAATCGGTCTAGATGTGCTTGATCTCAATGTTCTGACAGATCGTTCGGGGTATGTGTACGTGGCCATGGCGGGTTCAGATAACAAGTCGGTGTACTTGCTGTTTCCCAATGATTTGGATGCCAACAACAAAATTGAAGCCGGTCAGCAGTTCCAGTTGCCACGCCCGAACTGGCGTGTCAAGGCCAGTGGGCCGGAAGGCACCGATAACCTCCTGGTACTGGTGGCAGATGCACCGCGTGATCTCAGTGCGCTGGCACAGAACAAGGCTGGCCCGTTTCTCACATCGCTCAATGATGTCAAGGGCAGGGCGCAACTAGGGGCGCTCATGTCCATGTCAAAAATGGGTGGTAGTTCGGTCTGCTCACAAAGTCCCTCCGGGGCCAAAAATCCACTCTGTTCGGATGCCTACGGTGCCGTCATGCTGGCAGTTGATGAGGTTAAGTGAGGCCATTGGTTAATGGCATCTATTGCTTTAATTTTTATAACTTCTAACGCAATGCCAGAGAGCTTTGTAGAAAAAAACCATTTGTTTTTAAGTGGTTTCCTGGAAACCCCATGAATACTCGTCGACGCTGGTTACTGGTGTTTGCGTTGATCGGTTGTCTGTTGGCGGAGGGCTTGTGGCGAAGCGGTGCGCTGAATTCGATTGACCAGCGCCTTCATGACTATTGGTTTCAGTGGCAGGGCAAACGTACAGAGGCCAGTCATGTGGTGATGGTGTCCATCGACGATGCAAGCCTGGCGGCTTTCCCCGATGATCCGCTGGTATTTTGGACCGATCGAATGGCGCTTGCGATTTCCAGGTTACGTCAGGCGCAGGCGAGTGCTGTTGGGCTGGATATGTTGCTCAGCATTAGTCCGGAGCGTTGGCTTGGAAAACTCGGAGGCGAGTGGCAAAAAGCCGCGCGTGATTACGATCAACCCTTTCGTGAGCAGATCAACAGTGGCCAACTAGTCCTGGTCGCCACCCGAACAGGTTCGGGGCAATCGGCCAACGACTATTTGATGCCGAGCCCGGATTACTTGCTGGCCTTGCCAGACTTTGATATTTCGGGTTACATCGGTCTGGCTGATTTTGTGGATGAAGAAGACGGTGTAGTTCGCCAATTCAAAATAACCCCACCTGTGGCTTCTCAGCAAGCGTCCACCATAGAGGGGGTTCCGGTTTTGGGGTTTCCAAGCTTGCTGGCGATCCGAGCGGCGGGGCTAGACCCCAGGGCCGCTTCCTGGAGCCTGGGTGGCCGCACGGTGCTGCGTGACCAATTGCCGACTTCCATACCTTTTGTTGGTCCGCCTGACTCGATTGTGAATATTTCGTTCAAGGATCTGCTTCAGCCTGAGGGCTTAAGTGCTGCAACCGCAGAATTGGTGCGCGCAAAAGTGGTCTTGATCGGTGCTGGGGCGGGCCTGGGAGACGACCATTTCACGCCCTATACCAGCAGTCCATTTTTCAAGCGTGGTCGCCTGATGAGTGGTACTGAGGTGCATGCCCACGTGGTCGAATCGCTGCTGTCTGGTTACCAATTTCAAACACTTGATGCAAAGGCTCGAGTGTTTGTTTTGGCGCTGGTGTCGATTACATCTGCGCTG
>CAIYNH010000360.1 GCA_903927495.1 uncultured beta proteobacterium | reverse complement strand
GTTCAGGTAAGTCGGTAGGTATCAACGCCATGATTTTGAGCCTACTCTACAAGGCTGAAGCTCATGACGTGCGCTTGCTCATGATCGATCCAAAAATGCTTGAAATGTCGGTCTATGAGGGTATTCCACACCTGCTGTGCCCGGTTGTCACCGACATGAAACAAGCCGCCAACGGGCTAACCTGGTGTGTCGCCGAAATGGAGCGACGCTACAAACTGTTGAGCAAAATGGGGGTGCGTAACCTGGCCGGTTACAACTCCAAGATGGATGAAGCCAAAGCGCACGGCGAGCACATTGGTAACCCGTTTAGCCTAACCCCCGAAGCACCCGAGCCACTGGATCGCCTGCCCCACATTGTGGTGGTGATCGACGAACTGGCAGATCTGATGATGGTGGTGGGCAAAAAAATCGAAGAACTCATCGCCCGCCTTGCACAAAAAGCCCGTGCTGCTGGTATTCATCTGATTCTGGCTACCCAGCGCCCCAGCGTGGATGTGATCACCGGTCTGATCAAGGCTAACATTCCAACTCGAATCGCGTTTCAGGTCAGTAGCAAAATTGACAGTCGCACCATTCTGGACCAAATGGGCGCAGAAGCTTTACTGGGTATGGGCGACATGCTCTACATGCCCAGCGGTACCGGTTTGCCGATCCGAGTGCACGGTGCATTTGTCAGTGATGAGGAAGTGCACCGAGTTGTGTCTTTCCTGAAGAGCCATGGTGAACCCAATTACATTGAAGGCATTCTGGAGGGCGGCACCATCGACGGTGATGATGAGTCAGCAGGAGAGGCAGGTGGTGGTGAAAAAGACCCAATGTATGACCAGGCGGTCGAGGTTGTCCTGAAAAATCGGAAAGCCAGCATCTCACTGGTGCAGCGACACCTCAAAATTGGCTATAACCGCGCTGCCCGCCTTGTCGAAGACATGGAAAAGGCCGGTTTGGTCAGCAGCATGAGCAACAGCGGTCAACGTGACATTCTGGTTCCAGCGCGCAACGAATGAGGGAATCGTCAATGCCACCAATTCACTTACTTATTACTATATTTATAGTAGCATCTTGTGCTTTACCAGCAAGCGCTACAGGGATAAAAAGCCTTGAAAACTTTGTCAAGAATGTAAACACTGGAAAGGCTGACTTCACCCAGATAGTGACTTCGCCAGGCAGAAGTGGCCAAGCCCCACGGATAAAAATGTCCAGCGGCACGTTTGAATTTTCCCGTCCAAATCGCTTCCGATTCAATTACCTCAAACCATTTGAACAAACCATCGTTGCCGATGGAAAAACGCTCTGGTTGTATGACTTCGATCTGAATCAGGTCACGGCACGCCAGCAGTCCCACGCGCTCGGGTCGACACCTGCAGCGCTAATTGCGTCTGCAGCCGATCTACATGCATTGCAGGCTGATTTCACATTAGCCGACGCACCTGACAAAGATGGTCTGCAATGGGTTACTGCCACACCAAAATCCAGGGATGGACAATTGCAATCCGTGCGGGTTGGGTTCAGGGAAACTGCAACAACTACAGTCGCATCTAGCCTCCTCGAGGTGCTGGAAATTTTGGACAATTTTGGCCAACGTTCGGTGTTGACCTTTGCTCGCCTGCAAATCAATTCAACTCTACCTGCCAACGACTTCGAATTCAAACCCCCTGCTGGGGCTGATGTAATACGTCAGTAACCGGGGAGCAACGCTTGCGCTGAAGCTCACCATGAAGCAACCCTCTTAGCGCGCTAACGATAACTAGGCTCCTACAATCGACAGCATGACACAACATTTTGATATTTGTATCCGTGGCGGGGGCATTGTCGGACACACATTGGCACTCTTGTTGGCCCGCGATCGCCTGCGGGTCGGTTTGCTGGCGCAAGCTCCTGCCACTGCAAGCACAGCTCCTACCCCCGATGTGCGGGCCTATGCTCTGAATGCCAAGTCCAGGGCACTACTTGAATCGGTGCGCTGCTGGCCAGAGGCTCAACACGCTACCGATGTCCTTGACATGCAGATCAAGGGTGACGATGGTGGAGCAATCACTTTTTCTGCGAGCGAACTCAAGGTACCTGCCCTCACATGGATTGTGGATGTCCCGGCATTAGAAAATAAATTGCGTGATGCCGTGCGATTCCAACCTCAAATCGAACTAATTGATGCACCGCAGCCCGCTACCCTGACCGTAGTGTGCGAGGGGAAAGCCAGTCTCACTCGTGAAGAATTTGGAGTTGACTTTCATGTAACCCGCTACCCGCAGCATGCTATTGCAGCCCGTCTGAGCTGTGAGAAGCCCCATCAACAAGTTGCTCGCCAATGGTTCAGTCAGGGTGAAATTTTGGCTTTTTTGCCCATGGACGGCGCACAAGGCAATACTTTGGGCATTGTCTGGTCGGTACTGAATGCTCGTACCGAAAACTTACTTGCAGAAAGCGCGGATGATTTTTGCGAACAACTCATGACTCTCAGCGAAGGCTGTTTGGGAAAGTTGTGCCTGATCAGCGAGCGCCGTGCCTGGGCACTGCAGTCAGCGCAAGCCAGTCGATGGGTCGGCACCTCTAACGGTCAGGCTTGGGCTCTGGCAGGAGATGCCGCGCACAATGTCCATCCGCTGGCTGGACAGGGCTTGAATTTGGGTTTGGGCGATGTAGAAGAACTTGCCAGTGTCCTGCACGACCGCGCTTTCTGGCGGCCGGTGAGCGATGCCAGGCTGTTGCGACGCTATGAACGCGCGCGAAAAACCGAAATAGCGTCCATCGATACCGCCATGACTGCTTTGCAGCAATTGTTTTCCCGAGACGGTAACATTTGGCAAACGCTGCGCAATTGGGGTATGAATGGCTTCGAACACAGCGGCATGGCAAAACAATGGGCGGCACGTCAGGCCATGGGCATTTGACAATGCATAGCCACTCCGATAAATCACTACACGAACCACTGGACAATAATGAAACTATTGAAAACTACGCAGATTGTTGGCATACTTTTGCTCGCGACGAGCGCCTTTGCGCAAGAGGCTGCCATTCGCAAAAACCTGAGCGAGCGCATTCCACAGATTGAAAAGATTGACGAAGTCAGCAAAACACCGATCCCTGGCATTTTTGAGGTTCGTGTCAATGGTTCAGACATTTATTACACCGATGCAGAGGCCAATTACTTGTTTCACGGCAATTTGATTGACACAAAGCAAAAACGCAGTCTGACTGAAGAGCGCGTTGAAAAGCTAACAGCCATCAAATTTGACGCGTTGTCGATTAAAGATGCTTTCACCATCGTGCGTGGTAACGGTAAGCGCAAACTGGCGGTGTTTGAGGACCCCAACTGCGGATACTGCAAACGTTTTGAGCAAGATCTGCAGAAAGTTGACAACGTCACAATTCATATGTTTTTGTATCCCGTTCTGGGCGCTGATTCAACCGACAAGTCCAAGAATATCTGGTGCGCCAAAGACAAAGGCAAAGTGTGGCAGGACTGGATGCTGCGCAATCAAGTACCCAAGGCTGCAACCTGCGACACGGCAGCCATTGATCACAACATAGACATCGGGCGAAAACACAAAATAACCGGTACGCCAACTCTGATTTTTAGCGACGGATCACGCGTACCTGGAGCTATCGGTGCGGCCCAGATCGAAAAGCAATTGACCCAAGCAGGCGGTTGATGCAGCAGGCCGCCGTGCTCTACCGCGTGCATGCGTTCGATCTGCATGCACATTTGTTTCAAGTTCAACTCTTCATCAATCAACCTAGCGTCAATCAGGTCGTAAGCTTGCCGGTGTGGATTCCTGGCAGTTATCTGGTACGTGAGTTTTCCAAAAACCTGCAAGGACTTCAAGGCCGGCAAAATGATCAGATTGTCAAAGTAGTTCAACTCGACAAAAGTACCTGGCAAATAGATTGCGTGGCTGATGCGCCTCTGATTGTGAGCTACCAAATTTATGCTCTTGACAACTCCGTGCGTACGGCCTGGCTCGATTCAGCACGGGGTTTTTTTAATGGTACGAGCTTGTTTTTGCAAGTATTTGGGCTGCAAAATAAGCCTCATGAACTTGAACTTCTGTGCGATCAAGCGACTGACCACTGGCAGGTTGCCACTGGGTTAACCCCAAAGAACGTCGACCCAAAAGGTTTCGGCACTTACTTTGCACAGGACTACGATGAACTAGTGGACTGCCCTGTGGAAATGGGAACTTTTTGGAGTGGCACTTTTGATGCAGAAGGCATTGACCACCGGTTTGTAGTGGCAGGTACACCTGCTGGTTTTGATGGTCAGCGTCTGCTCGCTGATACCCAAGCTATCTGCACGACAGAGATCAGCTTTTGGCATGATGCAAGTCACCGCAATCGTGCTGATAACAAACCGCCCCATTCCTCCTACCTGTTTATGCTCAATGCCGTGCATGACGGCTATGGCGGACTGGAACATCGAAACTCCACAGCACTGATTTGCAAGCGTGCAGATCTGCCGCTATTACCCAACCCGGTGCTGGGTGTCGGTGCCGATCAGGCGGCCCAGATGCCTGAGGGGTACGCAACTCTGCTAGGTTTGATCAGCCACGAGTACTTTCATACTTGGAATGTCAAGCGCTTACGCCCCAAAGAATACACAAGCTACGACTACAAGGCTGAAAACT